>JBDSIH010000296.1:0-12528 GCA_039918055.1 Chthoniobacterales bacterium | reverse complement strand
CCGACATATATGATTTTTGGTGAAAGTACGCAGCCCGCAAAATGGAAAAGGGATCCTGATTTTGACAGACGCGATCTTTATATTATCACCCAGAATGCTTTGGCGGATGGCTTTTATGAAAAGTATATCCGGGATCACTATGGAGTGGATCGTCCGACCGCGCAGAATGCTTTTGAACGATGGCTGGGCCGGGATAAGCAGTATCCCCCCTCACCGCTGATATTTCCCACGAAGCAGGAATCGGAAGTAGAGGCAAAGGCCATGGTGGAAGAGAAACATGTCAGCAAGCCAGAGGAAATGGGCACGCTGTATCACAGTGCAGTGGCAAAACTGATTTTCGAACTTAATAAAAAAGACCACGAATTTTTCGTGGAAGAGAGTTTTCCCATGGAGTGGAGCTATCCCTATGCCGTTCCTCACGGGCTGGTATACCGCATTAATCCCGAGCCGCTGGAGTCCCTGCCAAAGGACGTGGTGGAGAAAGATTTTGCGTTTTGGAATGATTACATCAAAAAGCTAACATCGAACCCGATGTATTTTCAGGATTACGACGCACAGCGGTCCTTCTCCAAACTTCGCGTTACCATGGGGCGCATCTACAGCTTCCGGAAAATGAAGAAGGAAGCGGAGCGCGCGCTTATGCAATCGCTGGAATTGTGGCCTGATAATCTGGAAGCACTTTCCGTCATCTGCGAACTGCTTTGGGAGCGTGGGGAATATGAAAAACCCATAAAGCTATTGGCCAAGGCCGCTTCTGATGATCCCGATGATATAAGCGTACTACAAATGGCGGAAGTCGCCCTGCGCCGTGAAAAACTTCAGAGCCAGATTGCTGCGGAGGAATATACGCTTAAGCGGAATCCGAAAGATCGTGAAACCTTCAAGAAGCTAATGGATGACTATATTCTGATCAATAACACCAACCGCTTCCCCGATCTGCTTGTGCAGGGAAAAAAGAACTTCGGCGAAGACCGCGAAATTCTCGAACGTGTGGCGCAGTACTATTGCCAGCAAACAAATTACCATATGGCCCAGCAGACCATCGAGCAACTCACCCAGGTGGAACCAAAAAATCCCCTCCATTGGTTTGAGCTCTCGCGGGTAGCCATGTATCTCGGCAATACCAATGCGGCACTTGTCGCGGCCAAAAAAGCAATCGACGAAGGCGGCTTAACTTATCGGCAACGCATTCAAAACGAAGTGCTGTATGAGAAGCTTCGCTCCAATCCCGAATTCCAAAGCCTGCTGGGCATTCCCGTAAGGAATGACTCTCAGAACCCGCATTGATTTACCAAACCGCTTTTTAGCGGTCTTCGAACTCGCTCATCGGCACGCAGGAGCAATACACATTCCGGTCGCCATACACGTTGTCGATACGTGATACGGGCGGCCAGTATTTATGCTCGTTTAACCAGGATGCCGGATAGGCCGCCTGCTTGCGCGAATAGGCACGGGCCCATTCATCCGAGATAATAATGTCCGCAGGGTGTGGCGCATTTTTCAGAGGATTGTCCTTACGGTCCATCTCCCCTTTCTCGATAGCGATAAGCTCGCTGTGAATACCGATCATGGCCTCACAAAAACGATCCAGTTCCGCCTGGGATTCACTTTCCGTGGGTTCCACCATCAGGGTGCCCGCCACCGGCCAGCTCATCGTTGGAGCGTGAAATCCGTAATCAATCAGGCGCTTGGCAATATCTTCGACTTCGATGCCGGCGCGTTGCTTCCATTCGCGGAAATCGAGAATGCATTCATGCGCAACGTGGTTGCCGCGTCCCTTGTAAAGCGTGGGGAAATAGTTTTCCAGACGCTTGGCGATGTAGTTCGCATTCAGGATGGCGATCTTTGTGGCTTGGGTAAGCCCCGTCTCGCCCATCATCGCGATATACATCCAGGAGATGACGAGGATACTCGCGCTTCCCCATGGCGCTTCGGAAATTTCGCCAATGGCTTTTTCGTGTCCGACTGAAATAACCGAGTGACCCGGCAAAAATGCCGCCAGATGTTCCGCCACGCAGATTGGCCCCATGCCGGGACCGCCGCCACCATGCGGGATACAGAAGGTTTTATGAAGATTGAGGTGGCAGACATCCGCACCAATACCGCCGGGGCTGCAAAGGCCGACCTGGGCGTTCATGTTTGCGCCGTCCATATAGACCTGGCCGCCATGCTTATGCACGAGTTCGCAAATTTCGATGATGGTCTCTTCGAAGACACCATGCGTGGAAGGATAAGTGACCATCAGTGCGCCGAGGTCACTGGAATGTTTTTCCACCTTCGCGCGAAAATCCGTCATGTCGATATTGCCGTTGTCATCGCACAACACAGGAACGACCTGGAAACCGGCCATGACCGCGCTTGCGGGATTTGTGCCATGTGCGGAGGAAGGAATCAGACAAACTGTGCGGTGTCCATTTCCCTGCACCTGGTGATAACGACGGATAACGAGTAAGCCCGCGTATTCGCCCTGCGAACCCGCATTCGGCTGAAGTGATACTGCGGAGAAACCGGTGATTTCTGCCAGCCAGCGCTCAAGCTGCGTAAACAGACGCTGGTAACCCTTTGTCTGATCAAGCGGCGCGAAGGGATGCAGATTGCCAAATTCCGGCCAGGTGACGGGCAGCATTTCGCTCGTCGCATTCAGCTTCATCGTGCACGAGCCGAGCGGAATCATGGAAGTCGTCAATGAAAGATCTTTCGACTGCAAACGGTAAATGTAACGCAGCAGTTCCGTCTCCGTATGGTAACGGCTGAAAACCGGATGCGTGAAAAAGTCGCTCTTGCGGCTTAATCCACCCAGCGAATCCGCAGTTTCTTCTTCGATCGCCACAGCTTTGCCGGTGCATACCCATACCAGATCTTCGATATCCGCACGGGTCACAGTTTCATCCAGAGAAATACCAATGGCTTTTCCACCGATCTGGCGAAGGTTAATTTGCTTTTCAGCGGCGCGGGAAAGGATCGCATCCATGTCGCCACCGGAGACGTCTATACAAAGTGTGTCAAAGAAATTTTTGTGACGAAGCTTCAGTCCGCCTTTCGCCAGCGTCTTCGCGAGCCAGCAGGTCTGCGTGTGCGTTTTGCGCGCAATGGCCGTGACTCCTTCGCGTCCGTGGTAGACCACATACATCGAAGCCATGACGGCGAGCAATACCTGCGCGGTGCAAATGTTGCTGGTCGCTTTCTCGCGGCGAATGTGTTGTTCGCGCGTCTGAAGGGTAAGGCGATAGCCCGGTTTGCCCTGTGCATCGCGGGAAACACCGATCAGGCGGCCTGGCATGCGGCGCTTGTGCGCATCGCGTGTGGCGAGAAATGCAGCGTGGGGGCCGCCGTAGCCCATGGGAACACCAAAACGCTGTGAACTTCCGACGACGATTTCCGCACCCATTTCGCCCGGTGGCTTGAGCAGCGTCAGCGCCAAAAGATCGCTCGCAACGACCGTTGGAATTTCCGCTTTTTTGGCAGCTTCGATAATGGGTTGGAGATCGCGGATAAATCCATACGTGCAGGGATATTGGAAAAGCGCGCCGAAATAGGCGCCGGCTTCCGCTTTGAAATTCTCAACCGCATCAACCGTAATCTTAATGCCAAGAGGCTCCGCGCGGGTGCGGATCAGGGAAATCGTCTGAGGATGACAATCATCCGCCACAAAAAACGAATCTCCTTTTGCCTGGATGTCGCGGCACATGACCATCGCTTCCGCTGCGGCGGTGGATTCATCCAGCAATGAGGAATTTGCGATTTCCATTCCGGTTAGATCGCAGACCATTGTCTGAAAATTGATGAGTGCTTCCATGCGCCCCTGAGAAATTTCCGCCTGATAAGGCGTGTAGGCGGTGTACCAGCCCGGATTCTCCAGAATATTGCGCAGGATAACGGTCGGCGTATGCGTTCCGTAATATCCCATGCCGATATAAGTGCGGTAGATGGAATTTGTGGAGGCGGTCGCCTTGAGCGCTTTCAGTGCCTCCTCTTCGGACAGGGCTGGCGGAAGATCCAGCGGCTGCTTAAGGCGAATGGCCCGGGGAACGGTTTTTTCGATTAAGTCGTCGAGCGCGGAAAGGCCTAGCGTTCCAAGCATCGCTTCGACTTCGGACGCATTAGGTCCGATATGTCGGGAGGCAAAATTTCTTATGCCGAAAGAGGGATTTTCGCTCATTCCCCGATCTGTGCTTTGTAGCCTGCGGCATCCTTCAACTGCTGAAGCTCATCGGCGTTTTCGATTTTGATTTTGTAAATCCATCCATCTCCGTAGGGATCCGTATTCAGCAGGGCCGAATTCGATTCCAGCAACGGATTTGCTTCGATTACTTCACCGCTCACGGGAGAGTAAATATCGCTCGCCGCTTTTACGGATTCCACAACAGCGACATTTCCCTTGGCGGAAACTTTTTTCCCGATTGCGGGAGCTTCGACAAATACAATGTCGCTCAATTCCGCCTGGGCATGATCGGTGATGCCTACGGTGCCAATATTATCCTGCACGCGAATCCATTCGTGGGATTCGGCGTATTTGAGGTCAGCTGGAATACTCATAATAATTAATTTTTAGGTTTAGCGTAGAAAGGCTTTTTGCAAACAACCGCGCGGTAGCGTTTCCCGCGCACTTCGACTTCGACAGCCTGACCAGGCTTTGAATATTCAACAGGAAGATAGGCCATGGCAATGCCATATTGCAGGCTGGGCGACAAAGCGCCGCTGGTTGTTTCGGAAACGGGGTTTCCATCGATTACGACAGGGTAGTGCGGGCGCAAAGGCGGGGATTTCTCCTCCACGCGGATTGCGCTCAATCGGCGGGAAACTCCCGCTTCCTTTTGGGCGGCGAGGATGGGCTTTCCGATAAAATCCCCCTTAGTCAGATCGACGAAAAAGCCAAGTCCGGCCTCAAGCGGCGTATGGTCCGGGCTCAAGTCGTTACCGTTGAGCGGATAGCACATTTCGAGGCGAAGGGTATCACGCGCGCCCAGCCCGCAAGGGGTCGTTCCGGCCGCAACCAGAGCATCCCACAATGCCGGAGCAGCCTCATTGGGAACAAAAAGCTCATAGCCGTCTTCGCCTGTATAGCCGGTGCGGGCTACAAAGCCCTGAACTCCGTTGAACTCGATCACGGCAAGTTGATTGCGCGCCGGCAATTCTGTGGAGAAAATTTTAGTGAAAATCTGCGGGGAGTTCGGTCCCTGCACGGCAAGTCCGGCATAGAGTGCGCTCGCGTCCTCAAAATACAGGCCCTCGGCCAGATGCGTCACGACCCAGTCGCGGTCTTCATCGATTTTCGAAGCATTGACGACGAGCAAAAATTTATTTTCGTCCGTCCGGTAAATGATGAGGTCATCAATGACGCCACCCTTATCATTGAGCATCAGAGAGTATTGCCCCTCACCGATGGCGAGTTTGCCGACGTTATTGGTCAGCAGACGATCCAGTGCGGCAGCGGCATTAGGACCCTCGACGAAAAATTCTCCCATGTGGGAAATATCGAACATGCCCGCTCCGGTGCGAACGGCGTTATGCTCATCCAGGATACCCTTATACTGAATCGGCATCTGCCAGCCCGCGAAATCCACGATACGGGCACCGGCGGCGACATGAGAAGCATGCAAAGATGTGGATTTCATGAATCGAAAACTAGCGGAGCCTACGATTCGGGCAAGGATTTCTGATCGTCGAAATCAAGATAAGTATAGCCATCCAGACTTTTCTCGTAGCCCTCTAGGAGCCGCATCGCTTCACTTGGCTTGAGGCGGTCGCTCTTGATGGCTGCATCGATCTGCATTTTCATCTGGCGCGCAAGTTCCTTTACATCCCACTGCGTGAGCGAGAGCACCTGCCCCACCGTGCTGCCGGGAAGGAATTCTTCGATGTAATATCCGCAATCCTCATCTTCATCGAGGAAGACGTGGACTTCATTTACACGACCGAAAAGATTGTGCAGATCGCCCATGATGTCCTGATACGCACCGGTAAGGAAAAATCCGAGGTAGTAAGGCTTGCCTGGCTCAAAGGGGTGGAGCGGCAATGTTTCCTTTACGTCATGGAGATCGATAAATTTCGCGACCTTTCCATCGGAGTCGCAGGTGATATCCACGAGCGTACCATTCCGGGTAGGCTCTTCGTTCAGGCGATGAATCGGCATCACCGGGAAAAGCTGGCCAAGCGCCCAATGGTCGAGCAGCGACTGAAATACGGAGAAATTACAGATAATCTGGTCGCCGAGAGCCACTTCCAGTTCCTTTACTTCCTCCGGTGTGTAGCGCATGCCCCGGAAAAGGCTGACCACCTTCTGGGAGATCTCCCAGTAAACGGTATCGACCTTCGCCTTGGAGCGCAGATCCAGCAATCCGAGATCAAACATCTTCTGCGCTTCTTCGCGAATGGCCTGTGCATCGTGCAAATTCTCCAGACGGCGCTCTTCGGAAAGATTCGCCCGGATATCAAGAATATCGTAAACGGGCTTCGGGTCGTCCTGTGAAGCCGTGATGCTCACTTCACGCGGCAGCTTCTCGATCGAGCCAAATGCCTCGACGATCAGGACCGAGTGATGTGCCACAATCGCCCGTCCGCTTTCGCTGACGATGGCCGGATGTGCCACGCTCTCAGAATCGCAAACTTCCATGATGTGATGAACGATATCGCGGGCATACTCGTTCAGGGAGTAGTTCATCGAACTGTCGAAAGTCGTGCGCGAACCATCGTAATCCACGCCAAGGCCGCCACCGACATCGAGATAACCGAGTTCGTGGCCCATCTTCGCCAGCTTGGAATAAAAGCGCGCTGCTTCACGCACAGCCTGCTTGATCGTTCCGATATCCGGAACCTGCGACCCTACGTGGAAATGAACCAGCTTCAGGATATGCGCAAGGCCTTCCTTATGCAGAAGATCGCTCGCCGCGACGAGTTCCGAGGTGGAGAGACCAAATTTCGCATTCTCACCGCCGCTGGTCGCCCATTTGCCCGCACCTTTTGATAAAAGACGAACGCGTAACCCGATCATCGGCTCGATTCCCATTTCCTTGGAAACACGCAGAATGTGGTGAAGCTCTTCCAGCTTCTCTACCACCAGGATGACCTGCTTGCCGAGCTTGCGCCCCAGAAGGGCATTGCGGATGAATTCGGTATCTTTGTAGCCGTTGCAGATGAGCAGACTTTCCTGATCGCTATGGATCGAGAGTGCCGCGATCAGCTCGGGCTTGCTTCCGGCTTCAAGGCCGAAGTGAAAAGGCTTCCCCGCTTCGAGAATCTCTTCCACGACTTCGCGCAGTTGATTCACCTTGATCGGAAATACGCCACGGTATTGGTTTTTATAACCAGATTCCTTAATGGCCTGTCCAAATGCCGCATTGATGCTTTCAACCCGATTACGCAGCAGATCCTGAAAGCGAACCACCATCGGAAACCGCATACCCTTGCTTTTCGCCTCGGAGATTAATTCCTTCAGGTCGATCGACTGCCCGGCATCGCGGGTGGGTGTACAGGCCACGTGGCCTTTTTCATTTACGGCAAAGTAACCCAGTCCCCAACGGTCCACGTTGTAGAGATTGGAGGCGGAAACGGCGTCAAATTCGGGCATGAGAAATGATGAAATACGCAACCTGAGCTCCATATGCAATAGGCGCTTTCAGGAATTTTTGTTTTCAGGGCAATATGGCTATGGGTTTCCCTGTTTCGGGCACGATGAAATCGCTCAATTAATGACGATGAAGTGTCCCTGACTCACGGCGTCTGCCTCCTCGGGCGTGATCCAGCGCTCGGCAAAGGATTTCCCCCAGGAGTCGGAAATGGCGATCTCCCGGGTTTTTTCATTATAGCCGATAATCATGCACACATGCCCGTTCTCTTTATTGATGCGAATCTGACGGGCGGAATTTCG
This sequence comes from Chthoniobacterales bacterium, assembly GCA_039918055.1. Taxonomy (GTDB): domain Bacteria; phylum Verrucomicrobiota; class Verrucomicrobiia; order Chthoniobacterales; family JBDTJR01; genus JBDTJR01. The sequence continues at coordinate 4,661 of JBDSIH010000296.1, read as the reverse complement.
GAAGGGCTGGAGCGATTTCTTATAGCCATCCCAGTCCGTCGTATTGGCGCGCTGCTTCGTCCGATCCGTGATACGGTGATTGAGACCCTCATCCACGCATAAGGCCCACATGACAGGCATGCCTTTATTGATATTTCGGGCAATGCTTTGAATCTGCACGCGGCCGCCTTCCTGTGCGAGGAATCTGCCATTTGCACCCACCAGCTCGTTTACCGCCCACACAATATCAGAAACATGGGTTCCACCGCCGACTTCCGTCCTTGCAGCCATCGCCAATACATACATATCGGCAGGAATCCCCATGTAGCGCAGGGCGCGCTCCCACGTCGCGGGCACGCAATACCCCTTGGGCCCCTGATCGACCATGGGAATGTCTTTCAGGATCACATCGCCATTTTCCCGACGCTCAATACGGGTCAAAAGTTTCGCATGCAAATCCGCGGCAGTGATTCTTGTGGTCGCTCCCGCTTTAAGTAATTCCGTGGGAACAATTCTCACCGCGACATATTCCTCTCGGACGGGCATGGACAATAGAATGGAATGTCCCTTCCAGTCCCAGCGCTTAACAGTTTCGCGCGTATCACGTCCCTGCCCGAAACGATCCTGCTGCGGAGCACCGAGAAGTTCCGTCAGTTTTTTCTGGATGGTATCCACATCCTGATGAACGAATTTCTTATAGTCCTTCGTCGAAAGATCAGCCTGACGTTTGCCACCGGCCGTTGATTGATCCACCCCCGGGTTCACGAGTTCCGCGACATCGCCTTTATTCGCAAATACCATGGAAATAAGAGAGGGCTTATCCTTGGTTGCATAGAGGGAGAGCGAGAATGGTCTCGCGCCTAATACGCGCGTTTTTGAATTTGCATACTTTCTATAGCTGGAATCCTCACTGGTCCGCGATTCTTCCGGCCAGTTCAGGCGATCGGCTGTCTGCGTGTCGGAATCCTCCCATAGGTTATCATTCTGCCAGATAGGAATTCCGAAAGCTTCATTCATCTGTGCGAAGTCTGAATCTACTTTAGGAGCCGCCGGCTGCTGGGCATATGCTGTAGAAATTCCAGCCAGTAATAGTAAAAAAAATCGAATGAGCATTGGCTGGCGCATATAAAGAGAATACAACAGAATCCCAAGCGCATGAAAATTCTTTATCTCGATTGTCTCTCGGGAATCAGCGGCGACATGAGTGTCGGCGCATTTTGTGATTTGGGCGTAAAAGCCGAACAAATTAACGCCGCCCTCTCCTGCCTCGGCCTGGAAAAGGAATTTCACGCGCATTTCTCCCGGCAGCACCGACAGAATATTGAAGGCGTCAAATTCGACGTCCACCTGCCTCATGGCGACGCGGGACATCATGACCATTCTCACGCGTACGAACACACTCACGGCGAACACACTCACGGCGAACACACTCACGAGGAGCATGGCCATGAGGGACATAGTCATGGACGGAGTTTCCGCCAGATTCGCGAGCTGCTTGAAAAATCTGCGCTCTCTGCCTTTGTCAAGAAACACGCGCTTTCCATTTTCCACCGCATCGCCATAGCGGAAGGAAAAATCCACGGTATGCCACCGGAGGAAGTTACTTTCCATGAAGTTGGCTCCATCGATTCCATTGTCGATATTGTCGCGGCCTGCGCGGGCATTGAAGCCCTGAAAGTGGATAAAGTTTTCGCTTCGCACCTTTTTGAAGGCAGCGGCTGGATTGAGTGCGCGCATGGCTTATTCCCTCTTCCCGCACCTGCCACGTTGGAAATTCTCAAGGGCATTTCACTTCGCCAGGTCGATGATGCGTATGAATTCATCACCCCTACGGGCGCGGCAATTGTCGCGGAATTCGTTTCGGAATATGGCCCGATGCCCGCCATTCAGATTGAGAAAATCGGCTATGGCATCGGCACCCGCGAAGTAAAGACCCGCCCCAACGTCCTGCGCGCCATCATCGGTGAGCTTGCCGCCTCCGATGCCACTGATACCGACGAAGTCGTGCAGATCGAAACCAATCTCGACGATCTCTCCCCGGAAGTGCTCGCCTACGCCTCCGAAAAGCTTCTTCAGGCCGGCGCGCTGGATGTCTTTACCACGCCCATCGTGATGAAGAAAAATCGCCCCGCCTTCCTGCTCACCGTTCTTTGCGAATATGGAATTGTGGACGCCGTAGAGGAAATCATTTTCCGCGAAACCACCGCTTTCGGACTACGCAAAACGGTTGCGCAGCGAACGAAGCTCCAGCGCGAAATTAAAACCGTGGCTACTACATGGGGTGCAGTATCCGTAAAATTCGGTTATCGCAATGGAGCACTACTCCAGGCATCGCCCGAGTTTGAATCCTGCGCGGCCATCGCCCAGAAAGCGAACGTGCCAATCGCCGACGTTTATCGCGCCGCCCTTACAGCGGCACGACCCGCCTGATTACTTTTCGTCGACGACAGGATTTGTCAGCGCACCGATCTTCTCGATCTCAATCGTGACCGTATCCCCGGCCTTGAGCCAGAGCTGCGGCTTGCGCGCCATACCTACGCCCTGGGGAGTTCCGGTAAGGATCACCGTTCCGGGAAGCAGTGTCGTGCTTCCGCTGAGAAATGCGATCAGCGCAGGAACATCGAAAATCATATCGTTCGTATTCCAGTCCTGCACCGTTTCACCGTTCAGGATGGTCTTGATTTTCAGATCGTTCGGATTCGTGATTTCATCCGTCGTCACTAGGCATGGCCCCAGTGGCGCGAAGGTATCGAAGAACTTTCCGCGGCACCATTGTCCGCCGCCCTTTTTGATCTGCCAGTCGCGCGCGCTCACATCATTTGCGCAGGTGTAGCCGAGCACGTATTTCAACGCATCTTCACGGGAAACGTTTTTGCAGGCCTTGCCGATCACGACCGCGAGTTCGCATTCATAATCGACTTCATCGCTACGGAACTTCGTGGGAATCTCAATGGGATCGTTCGGGTTCTGAAGCGCGTTCAGACCTTTAACAAAAAGGATCGGAAGCTCCGGCGCTTTCATGCCTGATTCCTGCGCGTGAAATTTGTAATTCAGTCCAATACAAAGAATCGCCGTCGGCATGATCGGAGCAAGAAGCTTGGCCACATCTGCTTTTTCATCCGTGACATTATACGCGCCAAAAACATCCCCTTCGATGCGCACGGAACTGCCGTCATTATTCTGCGAACCATAATGGATCGCGCCCTTGGAATCTTTATAGCGAATGATTTTCATACGGAAATATTTGGAACCTGAAACTTTCGTGGAATGGCAAACTAAGTCGAGGAAAAATCTTTCTCCTTCCTCATCTGCCGCTCCCTCAGCCAAAGGAAGATGACGGGCGTGACGATCAGGATATGCACGAGGCTGCTGAACATGCCGCCGATCACCGGTGCGGCCAGCGGCTTCATGACTTCTGCTCCCGGACGCGTGCTCCACATGATCGGCAGAAGGCTGGCAATGACGGTAGCGACGGTCATTACTTTAGGACGCAGTCGCAGGAATGCCCCTTCCTTCACGGCCTGAATAAGATCGGCACGCCTGAAGGCGCTTCCCAAAGCGGCGCGTTTCTTTTCCACGGCTTCTTCGAGATAAACCACCATCACCACACCGGTCTGGATCGCGGTGCCGAACAGCGCGATATACCCCACCCATACGGCGACGCTGAACGGATAACCGAGAATCCATTGCAATATCACCCCACCTGTCAGCGCAAAGGGAACCGCGAGAATCACGTGAGCCGCTTCAGGCACGGAATGGAATGTCATGAAAAGAAGCATGAATATAATAATGAGCACCACCGGCACGATCATTTGCAGCGTATGCTTCGCCCGAATCTGGTGCTCGTATTGACCACTCCAGTCAATCGTCACACCCGCAGGCAGCTGAACTTCATTTGCAATGCGTCGCTGCGCTTCCTGCACGAAACCACCGAGATCGCGACCCTGCACATTGGCCTGCACGAAGACGCGCAGCATTCCGTTCTCGCTCGCGATTTCACTGGGCCCAACGGAACGCCGAATCTCCGCAAGCTGGCGAAGCGGTATATTGATTCCCTCCGGGGCTGAAATAAGAACATCGCCGATGCGGTCAATATTATCCCGATCATCGCGCTGAAAACGCAACTGAATCGGAAAGCGCTTCCGCCCTTCAATTGTCGTGCTGACATTCAACCCGCCCACACCGGTTTCGACGTAGTCGAGAATATCTCGCACGCTCAATCCATAGCGCGCGATCTGAAGACGGTTCGGAATAATTTCCAGATACGGTTTCCCCAATGTGCGCGAAGCGGCGACCCCCGTCGCTCCGGGAATCGTGCGCACGATGCGCTCCCCCTCGTAAGCTTTTTGCTGCAGGATATCGAGATCAGCACCCAGAATTTTGATTCCCACCTGTGCGCGAATTCCCGTGCTAAGCATCAATACGCGATTCTCAATGGGTTGCAAAAATCCCGGCACGTAGCCCGGCACGAGCGAAAGTTTTTCGGTGAGTTCCGCTACGAGTTTTTCACGGGTCATTCCGTCTCTCCACTGCGATTGCGGCTTGAGCATGATCGTTGTCTCAATCATTTCAATCGGCGCGGGATCTGTCGCCGTTTCCGCACGACCCAGCTTTCCAGCCACAGACTCCACCTCGGGCGATTGTTGTATTACCTGATCCTGCCACGCCATGATGCGCTTGAT
>JBDSIH010000295.1:0-2485 GCA_039918055.1 Chthoniobacterales bacterium | reverse complement strand
GAAAATTAATCGGCCCTATTTCCAGCCAGCATCGCGCGCCATAAACCTTTTTTCCAAAAAGAAGCGTCAGCACCAGCGTGACAATTGATGCCAGATAAATGGGAAGCGCGCCCCACCGAATCCAGCGATAATCAATCAGCGCAGTTATAAAAAAAACAACTATACCAAGGCAAAGGTAGATGGCCTGCATTTTCCAGAAATTTTGCCCGGGTCGCATCCATGTGGCGCTATAAATGGCAAAAACTCCGAAGAGCGAGAGGGCAATCATCAGGAAGAACAGTACCCAGTTCATTCCCAGAAGTTTTCGAAGCATTGGCGTCATGGCAGTCCTTCAATCAAGCAAGTTTTGGCACAGCTGCAAGCAAGCTCTTCGTATAATCATGCTGAGGATCGTGATAAATAGCCTCCGCACTGGCAGATTCGACAATTTTGCCCCGATGCATCACCAGAACATGATCACTAATATGCTCAACCACCGCAAGGTCATGGGCGATAAAAAGGTAAGCAATATTAAATTCCTGCTGGAGATCCTGAAGCAGATTCACGATTTGTGCCTGCACGCTTACGTCGAGGGCACTGACCGCTTCATCACAAACAATAAATCGAGGCTTCACCGCCAATGCCCGGGCAATACCAATACGCTGACGCTGCCCGCCGCTGAACTCATGCGGATACCGATGCATTTGCTCGGCCTTTAATCCAACAAGCCGAAGCAGCTCTGCCACACGGTCCTTACGCTCGCCCGATGTCATGGCGGGAAAATGAATTTCAAGCGCTTCGGAAATCATGGCGCCGATGGTCATACGGGGATTCAGGGAGCCGAAAGGATCCTGGAAAATCATCTGCATCTCTTTACGCATGGGACGAAATTCCCTTTGGCTCATGGGGAGGATATTTCTCCCCTCGAAGGTAACATCTCCGGAAGTAGCGGGGATCAGTTTCAGGATCGTGCGGCCCACCGTTGTTTTTCCGCTTCCACTTTCTCCGACGAGTCCAACCGTCTTGCCTGGTTCGATGGAAAAACTCACGTCATCAACCGCCTTGAAATCTCCGGTCTTTCTACGCATTAATCCGCTATGGATGGGAAACCAGGTACAAAGGTTTTTAACGTCGAGCAAAGGCATCTGTTTAAGTGTGGAAATTGGAGCCTAAAGAATCAAGTCTGCCAAATTTTTTCTTCATGAAAAAGCACCCTTAGAACAGGCGATGCTCCTCCGAACCCAGAAGGCTCACAAACTTGTCGGCATCCTTAACGGTAAGAATTTTTTGAAGCAACGCAGGGTCCCGACAAATCCTTACGATAGCGCCTACGATCCGAAGGTATTCCGAGCTTAACGCGGCAGGAATCCCCGCTACAAAAACCAGACGCACAGGCTCTGCAACCTCAGGGAACACAATTCCCTCATCGGAACGTCCCAGCGCCATGACAATACTGCAGACTCCGGGCGTGCGCCCATGGGCAATACATATGCCGTAGCCACAGCTGAGCATCGCCGGGGCATCCCTCTCCAGCACGGCTTTCTCAAAAAGATCCCAATTAGTGACCCGTGAATCTCCTCGCAGGCGGATTGCCACCTCATGCACGGCACTGGCCTTATCCGATGCCACAAGAGCAAGGTTTACCGACTGAGGAAGCAGCGCTTCTCCAATGTTGATCATAGATTACTGCCACTCCATTTGAGCTTTTGACGCAATACCTGTGAAAAAGGCACGCCGGGCAGCATTGCAAGCTGAAGAGCAGATTTAGATTTACGAATTTTCAAAACATCACCGGGCTGAAATGCATGCGAAGCCCTGCCATCGACGCTGAAAAATACTTCCTGCTTACGCTCCATAAGGTGAATTTCAATCTCCGAGTGATCACTGACCACCGTGGAGCGATTGGTAAGCACGTGAGGACAAATAGGCGTGACCACAAACGCGCCGGAATCCGGCATGAGAATCGGGCCACCAGCCGCGAGGGAATAAGCAGTCGAACCCGTAGGAGTCGCAACTATCAATCCGTCGGCATTATAGGTCGTGAGGGGAATACCATCGATACGCACCTCGATCATGACAAGCTGCGAACGCTCCCCGCGACTAACAACCACATCGTTCAAACCAAGATATTCTTTACGGGTGCGTTTCTTCGATTTTATCTCCACGTGTAAAAGCGATCGCTCGGTAAGTACGTAATTTTTCGCAGCGATACTTTCCACGGCTTTTTTAAAATCGTGCGACCCTACCGAAGTCAGAAATCCCAGGGAGCCGATATTAATTCCAAAGAGCGGACAGAATCTGCCTTCTATACGATGCAGCACACGAAGCAGTGTTCCATCCCCGCCCATGACGACAAGCAGTTCACACTTCTCAGCAAGGTCGATTTCAGAAAGTGGAGATTTTCGTCCGATAAGCGCGGCCGTATTCTTCTCGATAAGGTGCGGAATTTTCTTCCGCTCAAGCCGGGAAATAAAATCCGATACCAGTTCCGGCGCTTCCGTTTTTT
>JBDSIH010000294.1:0-5575 GCA_039918055.1 Chthoniobacterales bacterium | reverse complement strand
ATAGAATGACGCGCCCCGCTGATCGTGATGTGCCTCCCCTCCCTCGCCGCACGCTGCACGAGCGCCGTCAGTTGTTTCTCCGCCGCTGCGGGATCGGCATCCACCGGAATGACCTCCGCCGCGCTTGATTTACTAAGACGACTGGCATCGCCCGTGCCCACCGCATCCTTCGCCAGCGCCGTGTGGCTTTCACGAATGCCGACCGCCGAAAGAAAAACCGCAGGCGGGAGCAACACCACCAGCGCAATCAGAACAAGCGCAAGAAAAGTAAAAAGTAAAATTCGACGCATGGATTTGGTTATTTACCCACTCAATCTCTCCCAGCGCTGGCGGATGACTTCGGTATAAGCGTTTTTCATTTCGGGTGAGAGGAAACTGGCTTCGATCAATTCACCCCAGCGCGGAAGATCAGTTGCGAAACGGGTGATGATTTCCGTTAATTGCTCGGGGCTGAGTTTGAGTCTTTCTCCGCCGAAATAACGAATAAGGTCATTATGCGTAATGCCGGATTTTTTTCCGCGAATGGGAAGCGCCATTTCCTCTTTTGCTCTTTTCAGGACGATGGTGGAATTTACCAGGTCATACGCGGGCGAGAGGCTGGTGACTTCCCGGCGCGTAATGAGGGAAAAGTTTTTCAGATGCATGTCCTCGTTTCCGGCGAGAAAACTGAAAAGAGCCTGAGAAAACAGTTTGATTCGTTCGAGCGCTGGAAAGGTGCAGTATCTTTCCACGACCGTGGCGATGTTTTCCATGGAGGATTCGTACTTGGTATCCCGGCTCGCATTGCTGAGCTGCGCGAAATCCTCCACGGGAATGCGCTGCTTCTTTTCGCGGTCGAAGCGTCGGATGAAATACGTGAGCGAGCCATCCCCCGCGCGCAGCAACCCGTGCAGCGGCGTCTCGATCCCCACCGATGCGGCGAGGCGCATCGTGAGGTCTTCATTCTCCGGTAGCTCTGCGAAATCCGCACTCGGCGGCTTCAGGATGAATTTCCCGCCGCTGTCCACGACATCGAACCTGCCTCCGGGAATATTCAGGACCGCGCTTATCTTCGGCTGTATGCCCTGGACGGACATCTTACCCGCGCGCTCGATCGCCTCCTGCCGCTGCTCGGCGGCGGAGTAGGGCAGCGGAGCCAGCGCGGCAAGGCGACGATCCAGAAGCTGTAATCCGCGCCGCGAATAGTCGCCGCCTTCGTCAAATTTCTCTCCGGTAATCATGCAGCGGCTCATGCGATTTCTTTTATTTGAAGCGAACCCACGACGTCCCCGCCAACCGCCATCAATTGCGCGAATAAATCCGAGCGGTCGATCTTGTTGCGCCGCAGCAGGGCTTCGAGCTGCCCTCCTTCGGGAAGCAGCCCTTCGAAGACGGATGGAAAATCCTCAAACGCATAGGCCCGTTGCGCCGTCGGCATCGTGAGCGATACGGGCTCACCGGAAAATCCGTCGCAATACTCAAAGCGGTAATCCCCGCCATCCGTTTCCGCGAGCACGCCAGCCAGTACGCCCTGTTGATAAACCTCGGCTTTTCTCATGACGTCATGGCGCTTTCTCCCCGGAGGGTTCCACCGCACGGTTTTCCTGCCGCGCCAGAATCGGACTCTCCAGGCGCACGGTAATATTCAGGATGCGCAGGATCTTTAATAAAGTATCGAGCCGGATGCTGTCCTTGCCGTGCTCCAGATCGAAGACGACCGTCTTCCCCACGCCGGCCAGCTTAGCCAATTCAACCTGCGTCAATCCGCTCAGGCGTCGATGCTCCAGAACCACATGGGAAAGGGAAGAAATATCCATACTGCTATGGCGGTAAATTCTACTATAATTCAGGATATAGCCACTTAATAATGCGATAATTCGGACTTATTTACCGTTAAAGCGGTCATTATGAGTGAATTTAAAGATTCAATGATCGAGATAATAAAATTAACGCCTTAAATACCTCAATAGCGGTAATTATACCTGATTAATTCGTATAATCCAAAGATTGTGCCGATGCTTACCGCTATAGCAGTATTTTATTTTTTGCTCCCTACTTCCTTCATCGCCACAAATCCAGCGGGATTATCAACTCGATTCCCTGCACTTTTTAATAGAGGGACGACATCCGTGTCGTCTACATTGGCACATCGGAATGGACGAGACGGAGCTCGTCCCTCCATATGAGGCTTGCACCTCCGAAGTGTGAATAAGATTCTTTATTTCGCCAACACTTCCTGCACGCCTGCGAAAATTGCGGGATCGTTCAGGCTCTCGACGGCATCGACGAGCGCAGGGGTTTCCTTATCTCGTGCCATCTGGCTTGCCATGTGTGTGATGCGGTTTTTGCGCAGCTCCGGGGGCATGTCGGCCAGAATTTCCATCCATTCCTGAAGGAGCGCAGACGCCGCACAGGCGCGGGCGAGTTGTACTTGTGCTTCGGTAACGGTAGCCATGTTTGTAGAATTATTTTTTTACTGGAATCTTGTCAGAAATATCACCCGCAAGCGCGGGATCGTAGGCATCCACCGCGCGGATGGGCGAGCCCTCGGTGAGCGTGAGTTTATCCAGCTCCACCCAGTAGAGATGCGGGCAGCGCGTGGACTGAAAGCTGTAGATCTTATTCGTCAGGTCCGCGATGGTGAACCACAGCGTCGGCCAGGTGTCGGCGCTGTCGCCTCCGGAAGTATCGTGTGCGCCGAACGGGATCGCCGTCGTCCGCACTACGCCGTAGACGCCCGCCGCGGCTTCGAGCGCAGTCTTTGGCGCGGTGAGCGTTTTCAGAAACGACGATGCGCGCACGAAGCGGCTCTGCGGATCGATATCCCCCGGCATCGCGAGCTTGCCGCCGAAGAGCTTGTAGTTTTTTAGATTTGCGAGCTGCTGGTCGAAGCTCGGCTCATTTGTCATCGTGGTGTATTGCTTGCCGTGGTGGATCACCATCTTGCCCTTGATGAATTCGATGATCGCGGAATCCCCCGTCGCATCCGCAAGCGAGAGGTGCAGTGGCCATTGCTTACCCGCCACCTCCACCGGAACCACCTGGAAAGCTTTCATCTTATCCAGCGCCTCCTGCACCGTGCTGCACGTATCGAGAAAATACTGCGACCAGAGGGAATAGCTGAGACCCGGCTGCTTCGCATCGCGCTTCTCGTAATCCGAATCGCCGAGGTAGAGCAGACTCACCTGGAGTCCCTTTTCGTTTAGGCCATCCGCCGTCGCCTTATCAAAGCACACAATCGCCGCGCTGCCGTATTGGGATTTCCACTTCAGGCTGTTCGCATCGCCCGACAGGCCGTCGCGCTCTATGCCGCGCGGAAAAACTGTGAAGACCGCCTCGTCACTGCGGAAGAGATCCATCGTTCGCGCCACGACCATCGCCTGCTTGTTCGTATTCCAGAATACGCGCGTGCACGCAAATGATGCCGTAACCGAAAGTGCCAGCGCGCAAGCGCCGATGAGAATACCCTGTCGCCGAATGCTTTTTTTCATAATGGGGAGAGACCGCTCTCAGCATAGCGTAAGCAAAGGCATGCTCAAGGAATTAACGGGATTTAGTGCCCGTAGGCTTCAGCGTTTCACGGATTACATCGTCCGCTTCTTTTTCAAATGCCTTGTCTTTGTAAAAGTAAATACAGACACAAAAAATTCTCCCATCAGGAAGCTTGAAGTAGCAGCGATTTAGGTACGCATCCTCAGGATTACTTCCGCTTCCGATTGTGTTTCGCGTGCCCTGCAGTCCACTTAGCGTCGTAATCTCCGTATTGGAGTAAACTACATCATCCGCATGATGTGTTCCCACCTTTCGCTTATTGATCCATTCCAGAGAAATCGCAGCCGCAGCCTTCGTGGTTATATCTTTATGGTTTGTGAGGTGAATTCGTATCTTCTGCCGCTTGTCCACTACCTTGATCACAAACCCGAAATTATCCTTTGCATCATGTTTCCAACCATTGGGACATGTAATGGATACACCCACCTCGGGTACCACGAAGGTCTTTGCACACAGCACCGAACAAGCCGAAACCCACACCAGCGCAATCGTCAAAATTGATTTCATTTTACAGGCTTCTGATTTGGCATTCCCTCGTGCCGTGTCGGATAAGATAGATCATAGGAGTGCCTCGCTTTTATTGCGGGACGAATGCCGTAGCAACTTTAATCCCGCACACCCCCATCAGAGGACTAGACTCCGAATCGTTATTAGGATTCCTTATTTCGCCAATACTTCGTGCAGACATCGTTTCTACCCCGGCGGCCTCAGTGAGGCAGCCCTACCTATGCAGTCCTCTCAAATCCGCTGGCGCGACAAGGCGGAATAAATCTACCGCCGCGCAAGTGTCCGTGTTGATTCGCCCTACCATTATCAGAATTTCTCTTCACTCTCTTACCTTAGTGATCCTTTGTGGATTGATGCTCCGATCTGCACAATCTTCGCTCCCTACGGGTTTGCACTTCATGCAAGGCTTCTCACTCATTCCAATGAGTTCGAATTTGTGGGAGGCAATCCGAAGCTCCTTGGAATTCCCGTGCTAAGCCCGCGTTTGTGGGTTAGGAGTTACCCATGAAACGCATCACTCCCCTGTTGTTGGTTTTACTGGCCTGTACCGCGCTGCTCCATGGCGAGGAAGGCAGCTCGCAGCCACGACCCAAAGACGAAGCCAATGCGTGGAAAGTCAAAGTCGGCGATCCCGCGCCAAACTTCACCTCGACCACACTCGGCGGCAAGCTCATCAAGCTCGCAAACCTGCTCGGCTCTCCCGTCATTGTAAATTTCACGTCCACCGGCTCCCCAGCGTGCAAAGCCAATACGCTCAAGCTCGTCGAGATCGAAGCGAAGTATCGCGATCAGGGATTGAAAATCATGAGCGTCTATCTCGATACCGCAAATAAGAATGTCCGCATGTATGAAAAAACGCTCGGCGCCAACTGGCCCGTCAATCAGGACGGCAAGATCCTCGATAATGCCGCCGCGCTGAACTACGGCGTAAGCGTCATTCCCACAAACGTCCTGGTCGGCAAAGACGGCAACATCCTCGTCCTCGATCTTTCCGACGCGCAAATGGACGCGGAAATTCAGAAAGCGCTGTAGGTTTTGATGCTGTTGGCCTTTATGGCAATGGCAGATTAATTATCCTCGCCCCACGAGCCGCCGATTTCCATGGCTTCGATCTTTCTCAGCGTGGATCGCTTGACCAGGGAGATTTCCTTCACGCGAACGGTTTTTGCGATCTCGCCGTGGAAAAGGATGCTGCGCACCACGCTGTTTGGCAGCTCTTCATCGATTCCCACATAGATGCGCCGCACATTCAGTCGCCCGTTTTTGGGAACGAGCGTGATCAGCCCGCGAAGGGAATTCTCGCGCTTAAAGGTAAGCGAAGTGCCCGCGACCGACTCGCAACTGCTTTCCTCGAAATTCTCCGCAATATTAAAGTCGCGCGCAAAATGGTCCAGCCGCAGGTGCGGAGCCCAGAACTTCATCGAATAAAAATACGTGGACTGATGCGTATTCCCATTTGTGGAATAATTCTGGAAAGGAATGCAACCGGATAAAAATAGACCGGCAAAAAGAAGAAGCAACGAAGCGCGTAGAGTTT
>JBDSIH010000293.1:0-2378 GCA_039918055.1 Chthoniobacterales bacterium | reverse complement strand
ATTGCCGAGCATGCAGAAGGCTCTCGATCTTGCCGAACTAGGGAAGCTGGATTTTGAGCGGCCGCGGGAAGAGGATTTCCCCGCCCTCGCCCTTGCCCGCGCAGCAGGTGAAGCGGGCGGAACTATGCCGGCCGTGCTGAATGCCGCGAATGAAGTGGCCGTGGAGGCTTTTCTCGAAAAGAAGATCGGATTTACGAAAATCTGGCGCATCGTCGAGCATGCTATGGAGCAAACGCCGTACCTCCCCTCGCCCAATCTCGATGAAATTCTTCAGGCCGATGCCGTCGCTCGCGAAATGGCGAAGGTGTTAATCGTCTAGCGACAATTCTGAACGGAAGTCGTCCCTCCAGAAGAGGCTCTACTTACTTTCAGCGCGATAGGCTTCAGCAAGCATGCTGATCGGATGACGCACACGCACATCGACGGAACATTTTTTCGCACCGTTTTCCAATTGCAGATGACAGCCGGGGTTTGCCGTGGCGACAACCGGCGCGCCCGTCGAAGCGATGTTTCCCATTTTACGCTTCTGTAGATCGCCCGCCATTTCGGGCTGCGTGATATTGTAAATGCCCGCGCTTCCGCAGCACCACATGCTTTCGGGAAGCTCAGTAATCTTTAATCCGGGGATCGATTGCAGCACCGAGCGCGGTTGCTTCGTGATTTTCTGCCCATGGCAAAGATGGCACGCTTCGTGGTAGGTGATAGTTTGCGGTACCGGTGCGGAGCTGGGCTTTCGGAAGTTGATCTCCACGAGATACTCGTGAACATCCTTTAATTTACGCGACCACTCCGCAGCGCGTTCTTTATAGGAAGGATCATCTTCAAGAAGACGGTCGTAATGCTTGAGATGCGAACCGCAGCCGGCGGCATTGGTGATGACCGCATCGAATTTAAACGGATCGATCATGTCGAGATTGCGGCGTGCAAGAAGCTTGGCGGTATCGATCTCGCCATTATGGCCGTGAAGCGAGCCGCAGCAGTATTGTCCGCGCGGCGTATGAACTTCGCAGCCATTGATGAGAAGCACGTCTGCCGTATCGCGATTGATATCGGAGAATGTCAGATCCTGAACGCATCCGGTAAGCACAGCGACGCGATGGCGGATTTCGCCTTTTGGTTTTTCCACAGCCGCGATGAGATCTGCGGAAAATTTGGAATGCACTACTGGTGTCTGTTTTTCCAGATTGCGGTAACGTTCCGGCAAAATCGCGGTGAGGTGCAGGGCACGAACAAGCGCCTGAACACCCGTCGCCTGATAAAGCCAGAGCCCGCGACCAATCAGATGCAGCAACCAGGGCCGCGTAAAAATTCCCTTAAGAACCACGGAGCGTATAAAATCCCGCTTCGGACTTTCCATTACGCCGGATTGTTCTGCTTCGGCTCGCGCCATTTCAAAAAGATGGGTATAGTCAACACCCGCAGGGCAGGCGGTTTCACAGGCCAGACAACCGAGGCAGAAGTACATCTCGTCGGCAAAGGTTTTTGTCGGCTCCATACGTCCATCGACAATCGAACGCATAAGCGCGATGCGTCCGCGCGGACTGTTACGTTCAAGCTTAGTGGCATCGTAGGTCGGACACGTCGGCAGACACATTCCGCAGTGCATGCATTGCTGCACGACTGAGTAGTCTAGATCATGAAGGGGGCTGCTGCTCTGTCGTGCAGAACTTCCAACGTTCAACTTCGAATTTTCAACGCTCAACGTGGGTTCCTTTCAGGCGATTTCTTTTTGGCGGTCAGGATGCTTTGGTTGAAAATACGTATTAACTCGTCGCTTTCCTGAACTAGCGGTTCGATGCGTTCTGGCTTCTCGATTAGAGGAGCGCGTTGGATCAAACGAAGCCAGCGATAAGTCTCACGAAGTTCTTTCAAGCATATTTTGAACTTATGAATAAAATCCAGAACAGATTCTGCGGCCTGGGCCTCACCGTGATTTGCATATGGCGAAGTTCCGGAGCGAAGAATTTGTCCGGCTACATGTAATCCCGCTGCATTTTTCGGAAGCTTCTCGCTTAAGCGAATAATCCTTACGGAAAATTCCAAAAGGCGTTCCTCAAGATCAAATTTAGATGCTGTTTTCTTTTTCTCCACGTTGAAAGTTTGGAAGTTCAGAGTTGAATGTTCAAAGTTCAGGCACGTCTAATCGAACATTTTCCCCGGGTTCAATATCGCATTCGGGTCAAATGAGAGACGAACCCGCTTCATGACGTCGATATTCAGATCGCCAAGAGCGTCGGGGAGGAAGCGTTTCTTCGCGAGGCCTACGCCGTGTTCGCCGGTAATGGTACCGCCGAGCGAAATTGCGAAGTCGAAGATTTCCTTCATCGCTTCCTCGACCTTGTGCATTTCCTCGGTGTTCTTTTCATTGGTAAGGAACG
>JBDSIH010000292.1:0-4647 GCA_039918055.1 Chthoniobacterales bacterium | reverse complement strand
TATCGGGAATATAAACATTGGCCGTAACGATAAATCCAGGGCGGCTTTCCAGAGAAACGTTCTCGATGCGATAACCCTTGCGCTCAGTGACTTTGGTGACCTTTGCATTCAATGGTGTTTTTTTCGGCATTGGGCCAAAAGACTTGGCAATTCCACGCTGTGCTTCTTCGCGATATTTCTCCGCCTCTTTGCGGGTGCGGATTGCTTTGAGCCTGGCCAGCCGGTCACGCCGCTGAGCTCTCATGCGTTCCAGCCAATAATTCTGCATCAAATGCCCATTGCTATTTCTCATAACTTCTTTCTTTTTAATGCGTATTTCCAAGCCGTCCAGAAAGAAAGCTTCGTGCGACGATAATCGGGGTAACGAGAAGGAATCCTCTAAAAAAGATCACTACCCTTCAGAATTATCATTTCCACCCCTCGGAGCGGCACTTTCACCGTAACTTTTCCCTCTGCGTACTCCCAGGTAAGCTCGCCACTACGCACGCCGGCCACGCTGTCCGGTTTTTTCTTACAACTTATTTCCACGGTCACATCAAAGGGTTTCATGGTTTCCAGATCCACGTCCTTACTTTCCGGATTGGGATGCTCCCTGCCCTCTTCCCCTAATCCGTAATCTACCAGCCCAACGACAGACGCATCTTTATTGACGGTTACCCGCCCGCTGATCATCGCGGCACTCGTTTTCACAATGGAGGGCAATCCAACCGCGGGAAGCAGCGCCATATCCCGCTCCTTGTTATTTTTTGCAAGTGCTGTGGGAAAAATACCTCTCAGGTTTTTGCCATAATCAGCCCGCATGTAACTTAGCCCCGGGGCGAATCCGTATTGATAAACAATTCCGAGCCCCTTTCGGGTCCTAACGAGTGCAGGCGTGCCATCTGAAAACGTTGCTACCACTTCGGCTTTTTGTCCCTGCGTGATCTTTGATTTCTGGCTGATTACTTCTATGACCTGTCCTTCCCAGTTCACCGTATCCAGCGGCGCGATTTCTCCCGCGTTACCGATTCCGCCTAAAGGCGCTTCATTTTTAATGCTCTGAATCGCGCTCATTCCAAAAACTTTTGCCCCATCGGCCACAGGCTCATCAAATTGATTGCGTACCTCAGGGACGGAGCTGGCTATAATGCCACCACGCGTCACATACGCATCCAATGCGGCAAGAGCCTCTTTTCGAATATTTGCGCCCACGACAAAAAGCAGCGGATAGTCTTTCGCAGAACCATCTATAATATCCTGTTCGGAAAGCACATCGACCGGAATCCCTGCATGCAGGCAGGTGATGTAAAGCGCCGCCGCTTTTTCAAACGCTGCACGATCCCACAAAATACACGAGTTCGGGTAGACAATCGCTGCCTGCGCAGGTAGCACTTTTCCACCGACTACGATATCTTCCACTGCGGCAATTTGACGGGCCAGCTTTGCAACTCCCACCGGATTGCGCGCATTATCAAGCCAGCCGATTTCACCGCTTATTGGATTGTAGGGATAAAGAAAAAAGACCGTATTACCCCGCATTAAGCGCTCGTAAATTTTGAAAAGGTCGCGCGCTGGAGCGTATGCACCGTCAAATCCTAAAATCGGATATGCGCCCATTGGAAGATTGCGGTACTTTGCCTGCGAGCGCATTTGCTCCGCATACCATGCAGTAATGCCCGAGCCGGGAGGCTCCGCTTCGAGCCAGTCCTCTCCCCACACAATGCCCTGCCCGGGATTCCGGTATAACTCCCACAGGTCGATTGTAATACCGGTGTAATATTCAAAGCACGACCAGTTAATGTATGGCAACAGCTTGGGATTCATCTCGGAAAATAATTTCATCGAGCTATTCCAGAATTTAATTTGCTCATCCATCTGGAATTGACGGGAAAGTGTGGAGAGCCTTTTCTGGGTTTCGATGGGAGCGATACATTTCACCGCGTCCCAGTTTTCCACGCCGGCATCCTGAGGGGTAAGGTTTTTACCCTTCATCCATTCGACCAATCTCGCATCGGTAGCAGCGCTCTGCGTAAACTCTACAAATCGCGGTTCGTCGGAGCCTTTTACCAGGGAAGGAATGGTAACTGCCCTGGCCAGATCGGTATTCTTACGAATTTTTTCCTCCATGGCGGGTGTAAACTCAAAATTCGCGCCGGGATTCACGTAAAACGCAGGTGGAAAGACTCCGTAAGTTGGCCCTGATCCCAGCAATGCCGCTCTTTCCGGCTCCAGGGAACCAAGGTTGTAAATACCATTTAAGCCAACATCTCTGGCCATTCGAATTTCATCGCGAAGAACGTCCGTATTCGCCTCCGCTCGGCTCTCAATATTACCGGCCATGAACCAGATGCGCTGTGGCACTGCACCCGTAAGCTTTGCTTTCTCCAGAGCATTTAGATTTCTTTGGAAAAGATCCTGCAGGGTTAAAAGCGTGTACTTTCCCTTATTATCGGGAATCAGGAAACAATAGGCTTTGGAAGGCTTGTCACTTTTTACCTTCATCTTCTTAATAGGCGTTTTTCCTTCTGCGTCGCTGTAAAATTCAATTTCAAGATCTGCGGGATCAAGAAACGAAAAGCTCATGTTACAACGTTCGCGTACTCCCGGAGGAAAGATGGTTATCGGAGTCGATTCTCCCGCTTTAAGCTCTCCCGCCTTCGGATCAAATCCAGTCGCCGAGGCTAGCCCAAAAGGATGCTGGGACCAGCCGGAGGCCACCTGCACGAGAGTCCGCACACTCTGCGGGGCATTATTATGAATGCGAAAATAAAGGGCGGCCTCGTTATTGCGCAAGGCAGGCGAAAAATCCGGATTTGTCGTGGCAATGAGTGCGTCAAATTGCGCATCCCCGATCGGTTCCGCCATGACCTCCGCAGGACCCCCGTCGGCTTCTCCAGGAGCAAGTTTTCCATCCTTTGCCACAAGCGGCACCACATCCTTAAGGCTGACCCATCCCATGGCAGCAATGTTCACCTCCTGCTGTGTAGTCCCCTTTTCCGTTTTAAATGTAACCCGGAATTTGCCTTTTCCGCGCAAATGGCAATATACGGTGTAAGGGGTCGCTTTCGGAGCGCCTTTTGCCCACTCCCCGGCTTTCAGGGAAACTCTGCTCCAATCCCCCACTTCAATTTCCGCTCCCGACAAAGCGTTTGTAGCCAACAGAAAAACTACCAGGAGGGAATAATACTTTTTCATAAATATGAGTAGGGTGTGCTAATTTTTGAACACAGAAAAGATCAATGCTCATCAATATGATTTGTTAAAAAAATGCCATTATGTATATTCAATGTATATTCATTATATAAATTATTATGATGTCCCCCCTCCGACGCAATTTGCATAGATTATCGGGTATCTGCGGCCCGCTACGGGAAAAGCTCACTTTTTCCAGACTGCGTGGATTTACTCTTATCGAAGTTCTTGTGGTGGTGGCCATCATTGCCACCCTTAGCGTGCTCCTGTTGCCCGCTCTTCAGGATATGACCAGAAAAAGCAAACAGGCGATTTGCCTCGGCAATGTCCGATCTGTGGGTAATGCGACATTGGCTTATGTGGCAGACGTATCAGGCCAGGGCCTTGTCGGTGCTGCAGGAGCAAGTTTTTTTACCTACAAAACCTCGGAGATGGCAAATTACTTGGTAAACACGAACAGAACCAGAGGCAATGGCTTTGGAGGCTTGCCAAGATGTCCCATTGTAAAAGATCTGGATACTCCCAATGGCAGCTATGCATTCAATGCGGATCTTCTCTTGTATTATCCTTCTTTAAAAGGCATTCCAGTCCCCCTGAATCGCTCGCTGCTTGTATCGGAAGCTTCTCCTTCAGGAAGCGAGGCAATGAATGGACACTCTGTACAGCTGACCTCGACCATGTGGGGAATCTACTGGGTAACTCGTAATACTCTGGCAACGGATGGCTATGCGGAGTTGAAGCTAAGAGAAGGCGAATTGAATGGCTACAATCAAAGACTCCAACCCATCTATCACGGCACATCTACCAACCGGGGAATGAATTTTTTCATGGTGGATGGAAGTGCCAAACTTGTCATCCCCACCGACGGGAATTTCGCCAAAAAACCCATGCATCCAGCTATCTTAAGGGGCGTTCCGCAGAGCACAGTAAACGGCGCTCCTGTGCCTGAGACTCCTAGTAACGCACAGGGATATTTTACCGATCAGTTCATAAACCTTTTTAATCGCTCTACGGGGGGGTAATACGCAACGCCGCTATCAACCTTTGTGCGTCGGCGCATAATGCGAGAAGGGAACGCAATGATATGAAACTTTATCTCGGACATAAACATGCACTTTTTCCGCGTCATGAAAAATGATTATACCACTCGTGTGCTGCGCATGAGAAAACAATCGCCTATTACGCTTAATAAATGCCATTATGCATATTCATTATATAAATTATTATGATGTCCCCCCTCCGACACAATTTGCATAGATTATCGGGTATCTGCGGCCCGTTACGGGAGAAGCTCACCATTTCCAGACTGCGTGGATTTACCCTGATCGAAGTTCTTGTGGTAGTGGCTATCATTGCCACCCTTAGCGTACTCCTGTTGCCCGCTCTTCAGGATATGACCAGAAAAAGTAAACAGGCGATTTGCCTCGGCAATGTCCGATCTGTGGGTAATGCGACATTGGCTTATGTGGCAGACGT
>JBDSIH010000291.1:0-2086 GCA_039918055.1 Chthoniobacterales bacterium | reverse complement strand
CTGGAAAAAGATATTTCGGCCGAAATGGTTTTCCTTCAGATTGAGTCTCAAAATATCGCTGCCAAAAGCATGGATGAGAGTGTTTGGGATTTTAAGGTGCTCGAGCACCACAATCACAATACCCTTTTGTCTGCTATTTATGTCACTGGTTCTTCCGTTTCTTTTGATGGTATAAACCGAATTACAGCGTGTGCCCCTTCAATCGAATGCTGGGCATTCGAAAACGCCGCAGTGACATTATGGAAGGAACTCGGCCACTGGAATTGTGCGGTGATGGACGGGAGACACGTGATTGCCGCACAGCGGCTTGGAAGCCGTGAGCCCGACAGTGCCATGGCCGCTGAAATACTTTGCCTCTGCACACAGCTTGAGGCCGAAAATTTATCGCAAAAAATGCAACGCGTTATTGTCTGGGATACGCATGATTTTGATTTTGAAATATTATCAGATGCCGGCATCACAATTTTACAATGTGAGCGTCCGCAGCCGCAGTATCCCAATGCACACCCAAAGCTGTTGCCATTCGAAATTCGAGAGAAAATAGCTAATAAATTACGTTATCGTCAGCTGCAAATTACGGGAAAGTTGCTCGGTGCTATTGCGGCGCTGCTTTTTATAGGGTTGATTGTTCATACGGCGTGGATGTGGTTTGATTGCCGTTCCATCGCTTCCTATCTGGAAAAACACACCGAAGGTGTCTCTGATATCCGTCGAACGGTGGAGCGCTGGAATGCGCTGACACCCGCAGTAGATCCCGAACAATCGGCGCTGGAAATATTTTACCGCTGTGCCCGCCACCTGCCCGTTTCCGGATTACATTTCACACTTTTTCAGTACAAGCCGGAGGAAATTACCATCGTCGGTGAAGGGGATAGCGTTCCTGGAGTGGTGGAGTTTCAAAATCAAATTGCTAAGGACAAAGAGCTTATCGTCTACGAGTGGAAGATTCCTCCTCCACGAATTCTTCCGAACAGCGCCACGCATTTCGAAATTTCAGGCATCAAATCCAATCATGGTAACTTTCAAGACACAGAATGAAAAGCGACTTGTGATTCTGCTCAGTTCCCTGTTGGGGCTGGTCATTCTCCTTGTTCTCTGCGGACAGTTTTTCCATTACCGGAATTCTCTGAAATCCCGCCTGCTTCATTTGCGGGCCGAGAAATCGGAGTCGCGAAAATTGCTGGCCGAACAATCCGTGTGGGAAAAACGCAGGGCGTGGCTGGATGACAATCAACCAAAACTAAAAACGGAGCCCCGACAGGAAAGCCTGGCATTTCTGGAATTCGTCGAGCAACAGGCAAAAAAAGCCGGTGTAGAAGTCTCGGCTCCCTCAATGCTGGAAAGCAGGCAAATGAATGACGGTATCGGCCTGCCGGTTCGGATCGAAGGGTCCGGCTCCACGGCATCGGTGATTGGCTGGCTGCATCAGCTCGAGAATCCCCGGAATTTTATTTTGGTAAATGAACTGACTATCAAGACGGCGGATAAAACAAATTGGATCAGCTGTACCGTCGAACTGGTGCGGTGTTATCAGTCCGCAAAATAATTAAGAAAAATACGTATCATGAATATCTCCGCATTTACTCAACTCTATATTCGTTCCGGATGGCTTAGCATTTTTATGGTGATGATATTGGCAGTCACTCTTTATGCTCAGCCAGCTTCCCCTGCGTTTACCGAGGGAAGCACTCAGGATTCGGATACCTCGAGCATATCTTTTCCAAATAGTCCGGTTGGAGATGTTTTGGCCTACTATCAAAAGCTCACAGGAAAACAAATCATCCGCGATAATAAGCTGGCGGATATTAATGTAACGATTTTTGCCAATGATGTGATGACCCGTGAACAGGCTGCGCAATTTATCGAATCAGCGCTTCTTTTAAATGGTGTGGCGCTTGTGAATGCCGGAAGCAACACGCTTAAGGCATTGAACACGACGCAAAATAAACCCAGCAGCGAAGTGGTACCCTTGATTTCGGGAGCGGATAATATTCCGCAATCAGACGCTATTATCAGCTATTTCATGCCTCTCAAATATCTGAATCCGGATGAGGCTCTGAAAATATTTACCACGCATGTAAAATTG
>JBDSIH010000290.1:0-7688 GCA_039918055.1 Chthoniobacterales bacterium | reverse complement strand
CCTGTTAATCGCCGAGCAGTGGCTGCACAATTCGCAGAGTGACTTATTCAATGTGGTGATCCAGTGCGGCGCGGTACTTGCCGTGATACCGTTATTTCACGAACGAATCCGTAAAATGCTTTACTGGGCAGATCCTGCAAGCCGCAGTCTGAGCTTAAAAGTAATCACTGCATTTGTGATCACCGGTATTGGTGGTCTGATTCTCGAAAAAAAAGGCTTTAAACTTCCCGAGACGGTATTGCCGGTCGCCATCGCTCTTATTGCCGGCGGTATTATTTTTATTATCGTGGAGTTATGGAGAAAAGGAACGCATGGGCAGGCGATGATTTCCTGGCCGGTGACGATAGCCGTTGCTGTGGGGCAGTTGGTTGCCGCTGCTTTCCCCGGCGCTTCGCGTTCCGGATCTACGATCATGTTCTCGATGATTCTTGGCGCCAATCGTGTCATTGCCACCGAATTTTCATTTCTGGTGGGAATCCCAACCATGCTCGCGGCGGGTGCCTATAAAATTTACAAGGGTTTGAAAAATCATGATCACGAGAACTGGGGCCTGCTTCTTCTGGCTACCGTCGTGGCCGCAATCGTATCCTTCATCGCCGTAAAATGGCTTCTGCGTTTTGTGCAGACGCATACTTTCATTGGCTTTGGTATTTACCGCATCATTCTCGGCATTCTGTTGCTGTGGTTTATGTGGCCAAAATCATGACCCCTGTAGCTCCCGATCTTCAAGCGGTCGTCTTATGTGAAGACGTACGTGTCGAAATGAGCGGACAATACAGCATCATTGGTGTCATTGAGGTTATTCCCGCGCCGGTTTTGCCGATTGGTTTTTTTAAACTGTGTCTCTGGACGCGATGGTGTGGCGGTGTGGGGCGGTTTAAGCAGCGCTCCGTTATTGTCAGTTGTGATGACGAAACGCGTCTCAGTGAAACAGAAATTACGTTTGAATTAAAAAACATGGAAGCTCAGGCTACGAATGTGCATATCTTTGGCGGACTTCAGTTTCAAAAATATGGGGTTTACCATATTGAGGTTTATCTGGATGAAGCATTGTGTACCCGCTTTCCGCTTTCCGTGGTTCAGGTCCAGATGCCCGGACAGTAAATCTTTCTAAATTTCGCCTTACTCAATGAAAGGGAAAAAAGGGGATTCGTCACTTGCGCGGGGTATATTACACAGGTAACATTTCCTTTTCAGTATGCGAAAGACGGTTTTATGGTTTATCGCCACTACTTTGGTGGCCACCCTTTTTGCGGAACCCTCTCCCCAGACGGCCCGCACGCGTCTTGCGGATGGGTTTGATATGCCTGTCGGTAAACCCGACGGCGAAGCCTATTTTATCCAGCGCGGATTCCGTCCAAACGGCCATCTCGGCGAAGACTGGAATGGCATCGGCGGCGGAAATACGGATTTGGGAAATCCCGTTTATGCGGCTGGAAATGGAATGGTCGTTTTTTCGAAAAATGCGCACATGGGTTGGGGAAATGTTGTCATTATTCGCCACGCCTATCTTGATAACGGCCAGGTAAAGGCGGTGGATTCCCTTTATGCGCATCTGGATCGCATTATGGTGCGCGAAGGCCAGCAGATTACGCGCGGACAGCAGGTCGGCACCATCGGTACGAATAATGGAATGTATGTGGCGCATCTTCATTTCGAAATGCGCAAAAATATTTATATCGGCGTGAATCATTCTTCTGCGAAACGGGATTACAGTAACTACTATTCACCCTCACAGTTTATTTCTACCCATCGCCATCTTCCCGGCGCGGGGCGCAGCGGACTGATCGCAATAAATACGTTTAATTCAAATCCCCGTTTTGACGCACCCTCGGATGAATCTAAATCCCGCCCGGTTACTGCAAAGCGCAGTTCGCACAGTTCGCCAGCAGCCGCTCCAAAATCCACACCGCAACATAATTTTCGCGTGGATCGTTTTGGGACGGAATCTTTTTAGGATTAGCCGGGCAGCTTAATTTTTCTGCTCTGCCTGGTGCAGTGCGAAATACTCAAAGCTATCTACCAACGCCTGCCAGCTTGCAGCGATGATATTATCGGAAACTCCGACTGTTCCCCATGTCGCATTTCCATCAGTGGAGACAATCAATACACGCGTCTTCGCGCCGGTTCCGCGGGAACTATCAAGGATGCGGACTTTGTAATCCTCAAGTTTGATCCGATCGATCCACGGGTAAAACGGGCGCAAAGCCTTACGCAATGCAGCATCGAGCGCATTCACCGGCCCATCGCCGACTTCGACTGTATATTCTGTGGCACCGCTTACTGAAATTCTGACCGTGGCTTCGCACGTGTTTAAAAGATTCTCTCCGTGATGGCGAAAGGAGATGTGGTATTCCTTCAGGTCAAATAAGGATTTGTGATTTCCCAGTGCCTTGCGAATCAACAAATCAAACGATGCTTCCGCGGCTTCGAATTCAAATCCTTCAGATTCGAGGCTTTTGATTTTCTGAAGAATGGCCGCCACTTCGGGAGATCCTTTTTTCAGATTAAATCCGAGTTCCTGTGCTTTTAACAACACGTTACTCTGTCCGGACAGTTCCGAGATCAGCACATGCTGAACGTTTCCAACCGTCTCGGGTTCGATATGCTCATAAGAGCGCGCCAGTTTCTGTACGGCATTCACATGCATTCCTCCTTTATGGGAAAAAGCAGTCGAGCCGATGAAGGGGGCGCGGATATTGTGTGGGCAATTCGCCAGCTCATCGATGAAAAGAGAAAGCTCGCGCAGACGGGTCAGGTCCTGCACCACAGGCAGATCCATCTTTAGCTGGAGATTCGGGATCACGCTGGTGAGGTTGCAGTTTCCTGTGCGTTCGCCGTAGCCATTCATCGTGCCTTGCACATGGACGATACCGGAGCGCACGGCGGTGAGCGCATTAGCCACGCCGAGCTCGCAATCATTATGGGTATGGATGCCGAGCGGAACATTGCAACGTTCGCGCACCACCTTCACGATCTCTTCGATTTCCGAAGGCATCGTGCCGCCATTCGTATCGCAGAGAACGATGACATCCGCTTCCTTTGCGGCTTCCAGCGTAGTAAGGGCATGCGAGGGATCATCCTTGTAACCGTCGAAAAAATGTTCTGCGTCGTAAATGACTTCGCGTCCGTTCTTTTTGAAAAAAGAAACGGTGTCGCGGATCATCGCGCAATTCTCTTCGGGCGTTACACCGAGGACTTCCGTGACGTGAAGTTTTGAGCTCTTTCCGAAAAAGGTAACTACCGGTGTCTGCGCATCGAGAAGCATCTGGATTTGTGGATCTTTTTCGACGGCGGTATTGGCGCGGCGGGTGCTGCCGAAAGCGGCGATCTTCGTTTTTCCCCACGAGCGTTTTGCGGCTTCCTGAAAAAATGCGATGTCTTTGGGATTGGAGCCCGGCCATCCCCCTTCAATGTAATCCACTCCGAAAGCGGCGAGTTTTTCGGCAATGCGGAGTTTATCCAATAGGCTGTATGAAATTCCTTCGCCCTGCGTGCCATCCCGCAGGGTGGTGTCGTAGACATGGACTTTTTTGATTTTCATTGAAAAGGAGGGAAAGCCTACTTCAGTTATCCCGCTGGTTCAACAAGGAACCAAGGGGTGAATTAACGGAAAAAGAGGTGGAAGACGAATACCGCCGCTACCACACCCACAAAATCCGCGCATAATCCTGCGGGAACGGCGTGGCGGGTGCGTTTGACAGCGGCAGAGCCAAAGTAAACAGCAATGACGTAAAAGGTCGTTTCTGTACCTCCCATAATCGTCCCCGCCATCCGGGAAATAAGACTGTCTGGACCGTGTGCTTTCACAATTTCCGCAAAAATTCCGGTTGCCCCACTGCCGCTTAGAGGACGAATAAGGGAAAGGGGAAGTAAATCGACAGGAAAGTGTAAAGCAGTGAGAACAGGCGCTAGAAAGCTGGAAAGAATGTCGACGCCGCCTGCAGCGCGGAACATTCCAATCGCAACGAAGATGGCGATGAGGTAAGGAATAATGCGAATCGCGACCTGAAAACCTTCCTTGGCACCCTCGACGAATTCTTCATAGACGTGAATTCGTTTTAAAGCGGCGTAGAGCGGAAAGAAGGCCAGGAAAAAAGGAATAGCCAGAACGGAGAGGGCCTGGACGGCTGTAATACAAAAAAGCTTTGTGGCACTGTTCGTAGGGAGCAAAAGGATGTCGTCCCATTTCGTAATTACCGTAAAGGCTTTGATGCCTGCGAAGATAAAAAACAGGAAGAAAAGAATCAGAATAATTACGCCGCCAATGGACAAGCTCTGCGTGGTATCCACATCGGAGGAAACGGTATCCGAAGTTTCTGGTGCAGATGCCGAAGTAGTCACGGGCTCCAAACGATATGCGGGAAGTTTTTCCAGAAATTTAACAGCGATGATCGCCGCAGCGGTTGAGCAAATACTGGTGATCAGGCTGGTGCCAATGATGGCGGTAGGATTTATCGAGCCTGCCACGGCGAGAATTGCGACAGCCGTCGCCGGGATTAGTTGAATCGAACTCGTGTTAATGGCCAGGAAGGTGCACATCGCATTGGTCGCGGTGCCGGGGCGGGGATTGAGCTTTTCAAGTTCCTGCATGGCTTTCAGGCCAAGCGGTGTTGCTGCATTGCCCAGCCCGAGCATGTTTGCCGCCATATTCATCACCATGGATCCAACGGCGGGGTGATTTGATGGCACGTCCGGAAAAAGCCACCGCATGAGCGGGCGGAGTGCCCGGGCGATGATATAGATAAATCCTGATTTTTCCGCCAGGCGCATGATGCCCAGC
The DNA here is from genome assembly GCA_039918055.1 of Chthoniobacterales bacterium. GTDB lineage: Bacteria > Verrucomicrobiota > Verrucomicrobiia > Chthoniobacterales > JBDTJR01 > JBDTJR01. Next base: position 2,905 of record JBDSIH010000290.1, on the reverse strand, counting down.
CATAAGGCCATGGTGCCGACCAGAGGGAGCGCTATGAGCATGACGGCGTCCTTGGATGACTCGAAAGCTTTCAGCGTGACGGCAGGAAGATGCCCTTGCGCACCGGCAAGAAGCACCGATATCAGAATAAGTCCCAGCCACAAATAGTTCAGCATGAAGCATTCTTCATAAACATTGCAGGGGGCTACTGTCGAGGTCGTATGGAGCTATTTAAATAGGTAAATGGGAGCAGTCAGGGCCAGAGTGAGGTGCGATACATTTAAGACAACGATTTCCCATATTCCTTCTTTATAAAGTATGGATTTTCCTATTTTCTAACACCGCGTTCCGAAGTCGCTACAAATTGAATGACAACAGGTAACAAAAGTTCCCAGACAAGAGAGGAATTTCTCCACTCCATCTGTTACGGAGTTACCGTGGGTTTTATCTGGCTGATCACGGCAATCATTCCTTTTTATTTTTTATATCTCGCTGCGGAAAAAAATAAGCCTTCAGGTTTTTCCTCTTTGTTTGAGGCGCGTTATCATCAGTTATGGATTATCCTGATTCTTCTCGGATTCCTTATCGCGCTCATCACGACAATGATGCGGGCAAGTATTTTTGCATCCCAGCGATCGGGAGTTAAGAACGATGCGCTTTTTGAAAAGCTGACCGCCGTGCTTCCGGCGATGGTTTATCAATTTCGTCAATATCCCCATGGGCATTGCTCTGTTACTTATACCAACGACGCCATCCATAAAATATATGAATTAAGTCCAGAAGAGGCACGCAGGGATGGGTCGAGAATTTTAGACCTTGTACATCCCGATGATCGGGCACGAGTGTGGAAGACCCTTATGGAGTCCTGGAAAGATCTCACTCCCTGGCAAGGTGAGTATCGCGTGATCCTGCCGAAGCAGGGCATGTCCTGGAGATCGGCCCATGCGCATGTGGAGCGTCTGCCGGACGGTGGCACGCTTTGGCATGGCGTTATTTCTGATATTACATCCAGGAAAAATGCGGAGGATGCACTGCTTCGCAATAGGGAGCGTCTCGCTCTGGCAACATCACAAGGAGGAATCGGTGTCTGGGAATACAATCTTGAAAGCCAGACATTCTACATGGATGAACAGATGCTTGCCATGTACGGGGTGGAGAAAAGACAATCCACCTACGACCAGACGGATTGGGATGACGCTTTTCTCGAGGAAGGATCCACCTGCTTCTGGACTGCTGTGGACTGGACGCTAAGCGGGAAGGAGGGGTTTCCGATCGAACTTCGGTTAAGCCGCCCCAATAAGGTGCATTATATCTTTTGCAGCGGAAAGCTGGTGTGTGATGAAAATCAGCAACCGGTGCGCATTGTCGGAACTTGTGTCGATATCTCCTTCCAGAAAAAAGTGGAGAAAGACCTCCTGCTTGCAAAGGAGGCGGCGGAAGCGGCAGATCGTGCCAAGAGTGAATTTCTTGCTATGATGAGCCACGAAATTCGCACACCGATGAATGGCGTGCTGGGCTTTACGACGCTTCTAAAAGATACCAAACTTGATACGAAGCAGGAAGATTACCTGCAGACTATTGAAAATTCCGCCGAGGCGCTTTTGGAAATCATTAATGATATTCTTGATCTTTCAAAGGTAGAGGCCGGCGAATTGAAAATTGTATCGGCACCTTTTGATATTCATCGGGCAGTTGAGGAGATAGTTACTATATTAAATCCGCGCGCCCTCGAAAAAGGAATTTCCCTGGAAGTGGAGTTTCAGGGTTCTCTTCCGGGATACATGATAACGGATCGCGTCAGGCTTATGCAAATTCTCCTTAATTTGCTTGGGAACGCGATAAAGTTTACTTTCGCGGGCAGTGTGCGGCTCGCCATTGGCGCAAAAAAATCGACGGATGACATAGCCCTCTATTCCTGGGAATTTGAAGTCACCGATACGGGTATTGGAATTAAGCCGGAACTTAAGAACAGAATTTTTGAACCTTTCTATCAGGAGGAAAGCAGCTCAAAACGCCGCTTCGGAGGCACGGGCCTTGGATTATCCATCACAAAGCGCCTCTGCGAAATTATGGGGGGCAGTATTACGGTCGAAAGCCAGGCTGGTAGGGGATCTGTCTTCACGGCCACAATATCCGCACCGGCGGTTTTTTCAGCAATGAACGATGGCGAAAAGGAGAAAAAATATTCCCTTCCTGCTGTCCCTTCTGAAGCCTCTGCTTCCCGAGGACATCTTCTTATCGCGGAGGATAACAGCATTAATCAAAAGCTGGCAGAACTTCTGGTAAAGCGTCTGGGGTATACCTGCGAAATCGTCGGAAACGGCGTGGAGGCGGTGGAAGCTTGTCGGAATAAATTCTTTGATGCTGTTCTAATGGATGTGCAGCTTCCGGAAATGGATGGGCTGGAGGCCACCCGCAAAATCCGCGAGCTGGAGGCTGCAAAGCAGATGCCTTTTTCAAAAGGACGGATTCCAATTATAGCGGTAACAGCAAGTGCAATGGTCGATGATCGCAACGCCTGCCTAAACGCTGGAATGGATGACTATCTCTCGAAGCCGATCCGGCTTCCCGATCTTCAGGCTATTTTGCAGCGGACTTCTTCGGCGGGGTAAGGACATCCTTTAGATAAGGAGCAGTCCGGCTCGTTTTTGAACGAACGATTTCTTCTGGCGTGCCAACTGCCACGATCTTTCCTCCACGATTTCCCGCTTCGGGTCCGACATCGATTACATAATCCGCTTCGGCGATCAGGCCGAGATGGTGTTCGATCACTACCACGGTGCCGCCTTCTTCGACAAGGCGATGGAGAACCTTGAGCAGGAGTTCCACGTCAGCCATGTGTAGACCGATAGTAGGTTCCTCCAAAAGATAAAGGATGGATTTTAGCGTGCGGTTTTGTTTGAACTTTGCCGTGCGTCCTCGCCCT
>JBDSIH010000289.1:0-1822 GCA_039918055.1 Chthoniobacterales bacterium | reverse complement strand
GAGAAGATGGCGGGCGAGTTTAAGGCGCTGACTTTCGCCGCCGCTCAAAACATGCACAGGCTGGCCAAGGCGCAGGTAATCCAGGCCGACATCCTGAAGCAACCGGAGCGGTCCGGTAATTTCTTTGTTCTTTTCCTTTTTGGCGAAAAACTCGATTCCCTCTGCAACGGTCATTTCCAGAATATCGTGGATATTTTTTCCATGAACCTGAATTTTAAGAACGCGGGGCTGGTAGCGTTTACCTTCGCATTCGGGGCATTTCAAATACAAGTCACTGAGGAATTGCATTTCAATTTTCTCGTAGCCCAGGCCCGAGCAGCGTTCGCAGCGTCCGTTGCTGGAATTAAAGGAAAACGTGCTGGGCGACATTCCTTCGGCAAGTGCGGCGGGTGACATGCCAAACATTTCGCGAATGACATCGAAAACACCAAGGTAGACGGCGGGTGTGGAGCGTGGCGTGCGGGAGAGGGGAGATTGATCCACGAGGAGGATATCCTCAATGTGCTCCAGCCCTTGAATGCCTGCGCACTCGCCCTTGCTCTCTGGATCGCCGGAATTGCCTTCGCGGGTCAGGTTGCGATATAAAATGTCGTTTACCAGTGTGCTTTTTCCGGAGCCGGAAACGCCGGTAATACAGCAGAAAACACCGAGCGGAATTTTGAAGTTCTGATTTCGGATGTTGTGCTGCGTGGCTCCGCGGATTTTCAGGAAACGCTTGGGCTTGCGACGCGTTTCAGGAATATCGATTTTCGCTCCACCGTATAAATATTTCGCCGTGAGAGAGTCTTTGGCGGAAATAAGATTATCAGTGGGGCCGGAGTAAACGAGGTTTCCTCCATTTGCTCCACGGCCGGGGCCGATATCTACAATATGATCGGCTGCACGAATGATGGCTTCCTCGTGTTCGACGATGAGCAGGGTATTTCCCTTATCGCGCAAGCCGCGCATGATATCCAGCAGACGGTGTACATCGCGGGGGTGAAGACCCACGCTGGGCTCGTCCATTACAAAAAGTGTATTGACGAGGGATGCGCCGAGGCATGTCGTCAGATTAACACGTTCGATTTCTCCGCCGGAAAGGGAGCGGGTAGGGCGGGCAAGACTCAGATAGCCGAGGCCGACCTGATCGAGATAGCGCAGGCGCGAGACAATCTGGGTCTTGAGAAGACTGGCGCTGGAGTCGCCTTCGGCGAGCGCGACAGTTTCAATGGCATCGGCAAGATCGGTCACGGGCATACCCATGAGATCAGGCAGGGTTTTTGTGGTATCGTAAACGGCCAGGCGATAGTTCAGCGTTTCAGGCTGGTAGCGTCCTCCATGGCAGCGTGGACACGGGTTGTAGCTCCGGTAGCGGCTCAGGAAAACGCGGACGTGCATTTTGTAGGTGCGTGTCTCCAGCCAATGGAAAAACCCTTTTACGCCATACCAGCGTTTGTTTTCCCACAGGCCTGCGGGATCACCTTTCGGACCATCTTCGCCGTAGATGACAAAGTCCTGATCTGCTTTCGGAAGTTCCTCAAAGGGGCAATGGATATCGATATCCTTGCGCGCACAGGCGCGAAGAAGATCGCGCTGGCTTTCCTGCGCGACAGAGCCATGGAAAGCTTTCACGACATCTCCAGAGATACTCAGGCGTTTATTGGGAAGTGCGCGATCGAGATCAATGCCGACGACGCGGCCGAACCCCCGGCATTCCGGACAAGCGCCGAGTGGGTTATTAAAGCTGAAAAGACCCGGAGTTGGCGGGCGGATATCGATATCGCAATACGCGCAATGCCAGCCATTGGAATACGGATATTCTTCGCCGGTATCGGCATCGATG
>JBDSIH010000288.1:0-13800 GCA_039918055.1 Chthoniobacterales bacterium | reverse complement strand
TCGCCAAAGTTTATCAGAACGAACGCGTATTCCTGACGCCGATTCTTCGTCCGGTCGAAAACTTTTGCTATCGTTTGATAGGTTCCGATCCAAAGCAGGATATGGATTGGAAGGCCTACCTGATTGCCCTGATTTTTTTCAACATTTTGGGGTTTCTCCTGCTTCTCGCGATGCTGCTTGGCCAGGCCTGGCTTCCCTTCAATCCGCAAAAGTTTCCGGGTCTTTCTATTCCCCTCGCGTTCAATACCGCCGTGAGTTTCATGACGAATACCAACTGGCAGGCATATTCCGGTGAGTCCGCGCTTTCCTACTTCAACCAGATGGCGGGATTGACCACGCAGAACTTCCTGAGCGCGGCAACCGGCCTGTGCGCCATGGTCGCGCTGATTCGCGGTCTTGCCAATAAAACTGTAAAGACAATCGGAAATTTCTGGACGGATCTTCTTAAGGGAACGCTCTACATTCTTCTTCCGCTATCCATAGTGCTGGCGGTCGTGCTTGCTGGGCAGGGCGTGATTCAAAACCTTTCGCCATATGTTACTGCCAAAACGCTTGAAGGCACGGAACAGGTAATTCCCATGGGTCCTGCAGCCAGTCAGGTCGCCATCAAACAGGTTGGCTCGAATGGCGGTGGATTCTTCGGCGTCAACAGCACTCACCCGTTTGAAAATCCCACACCGTTTTCCAATTTTCTCGAAATGCTTTCTCTTCTGCTTATTCCTTCGGCGCTCACCTTTACGTATGGACAAATGGTGCGCGATTCCCGCCAAGGCTGGGTAATTTTTGCAGCGATGCTTGTTCTGCTGCTGGCATTCTTCGGCAGCGCGTGGTGGGCAGAAACACAGACGAATCCCGTCGTTCCTGTAACGCAGAATCTCGAAGGCAAGGAGGTGCGCTTCGGAGTGATGAACAGTGTTCTCTGGGCCATCTCAACAACGGCGACCTCCAATGGTTCCGTAAATGCCATGCATGACAGCCTTTCTCCGTTCACCGGAGGAATTGCTATGCTCAATCTCATGCTGGGAGAAGTTGTCTTCGGCGGAGTCGGAGCCGGACTTTATGGCATCCTGATGCACGTTCTGCTCACGGTATTTCTCGCCGGTCTCATGGTGGGACGAACACCGGAATATCTCGGAAAAAAAATAGAAGCGCGCGAAATCCGCTGGGCACTTGCTGCCATACTCGTTCCAAGCGCTTTGATCCTCATCGGCTCAGCCATCGCATGCACGCATGCCTGCGGACTTACAAGCCTTGCGAATAATGGTCCGCACGGACTGAGCGAAATTCTTTATGCTTTCTCCTCGGCAAGTAACAACAATGGCAGTGCGTTTGCGGGATTAACAGCCGACACCCCGTTCTATAATTACGCGCTCGGCCTCTGCATGCTTATTGGACGATTCACCGTGATTATTCCGGTAATGGTCATCGCGGGCAGCATGGGAATTAAAAAAACTGCGCCACCAGGGCCAGGCACTTTTCCCACAACAGGCCTCACGTTTGTCATTCTTCTCGTAGGCGTCCTCATCATCATTGGAGCACTGACCTTTTTCCCTTCTCTCACGCTCGGCCCCATCATTGAGCACTATCTGATGCTTCAGGGGAGGACATTCTAATCCATGAAAACGCCATCTAATTTCGACACAAAAATTCTCCGCACAGCGACAGTAGATTCCTTTCGAAAACTGGATCCGCGACTCCAGATAAAAAATCCCGTAATGTTCGTGGTTTTCATCGGCGCACTCTGGACAAGCGTCGAACTCCTGCTGCATTTCAATACCTTTTACCTCCAGATTGCGATCTGGCTGTGGTTTACCCTGCTTTTTGCAAACTTTGCCGAAGCCATCGCAGAAGGCCGCGGAAAAGCGCAGGCCGAAGCATTAAGAAAAACACGCACGAATACACTCGCGAGAAAACTTGATGGGGATAAGGAAACGAAAGTTTCTGCTTCAGCCTTAATCAAAGGCGACCGTGTGCTATGCGAACCAGGAGATACGATTCCCGCAGATGGCGAGGTCGTCGAAGGCATTGCAACGGTGGATGAAAGTGCCATTACCGGAGAATCGGCTCCTGTAATACGCGAGAGCGGTGGAGATCGTAGTGCAGTAACGGGCGGCACACGTGTTCTCAGTGATCGTATTGTCATTAAAATTACCGCAGATCCGGGAAGCGGATTTCTGGATCGCATGATTGCCATGGTGGAAGGTGCGCAACGTCAGCGCACACCTAATGAAATTGCCCTGGGTATTCTTCTTGTCAGTCTTACGATTATTTTCATTTTGGCCATCGCATCGCTTCCCGCTTTTGCAATTTATAATGAGAAAGCTTCCGGACAGACAAACGTCGTCAATATGAGCATGCCTGTATTGATATCACTACTCGTCTGTCTGATTCCCACAACGATTGGCGGATTGTTAAGTGCGATTGGTATCAGCGGAATTGATCGCCTGATTCGCAGAAACGTTATCGCTACCAGCGGGAAGGCCGTGGAAGCTGCGGGCGACATTGATGTTCTGCTGCTCGATAAGACCGGTACGATTACGCTTGGAAACCGCATGGCCACGGATTTCATTCCCGCTCCCGGCGTAGAGGAGAAAAAACTCGCTGCGGCTGCACAGATGGCGTCGCTCTCGGATGAAACGCCGGAAGGACGCTCCATCGTTGTTCTCGCCAAGGAACGCTTTGATCTTCGCGCTCATGATCTCGATGCCACAAATGCGGAGTTCGTTCCCTTTACTGCCCAGACACGCATGAGCGGCGTAAATCTAAAACTGGAGAACAACGTTTGCCGCATCCGTAAAGGCGCGGCCGATTCCATTCAGGATTATGTGATCAGCCAGAATGGAGCTTTTCCCGATGCGGTGCGACAGGCCGTCGATACAATATCACGAGCCGGAGGCACCCCACTCGTCGTTTCCGAAGAGGTGAATGTCCTTGGCGTCATCCATCTGAAGGATGTCGTCAAAGGCGGAATCAAGGAGCGTTTCTCCCAGCTTCGCAGAATGGGAATTCGCACTGTAATGATTACCGGTGACAACCCAATGACCGCCGCCGCGATTGCTGCCGAAGCGGGGGTTGATGATTTCATGGCACAGGCGACACCGGAGGCGAAGCTTCAGCGCATCCGCGATGAGCAGGCCAAGGGTCACCTTGTCGCCATGACGGGTGATGGAACCAATGATGCCCCTGCCCTCGCACAGGCGGATGTCGGGGTCGCCATGAATACCGGCACGCAGGCCGCCCGCGAAGCGGGCAACATGGTCGATCTCGACAGCAATCCCACCAAGCTCATCGAAGTCGTGGAAATTGGGAAACAGCTTCTCATGACACGTGGTTCTCTCACGACATTTAGTGTCGCAAACGATGTGGCAAAATATTTCGCAATCCTTCCCGCGATGTTTGGAATGCTTTATGCAACCGAAGGGGCAGCAGGGCCGCTCTCCGCATTGAATATCATGCATCTACACTCACCAGGCAGTGCCATTCTCAGCGCTGTGATTTTTAATGCGCTGATTATCATCGCGCTTATTCCTCTCGCACTAAGAGGCGTAACCTATCAGCCCAGCGGTGCGGCCGTCCTGTTGCGTCGCAATCTGCTCATTTATGGATTGGGCGGCGTGATTATTCCTTTCATCGGAATCAAACTCATCGACTGGATCATTGTTGGTCTTCATTTCATTTAAGCAATTACGACTATGTTAAAATCCATCATCATTTCATTACGCGCGCTCCTGCTGCTCACTGTGATCTGCGGAATCATTTATCCGCTCTTCATCACAGGAATTGCACAAACTTTTTTCAAATCACAATCCGGCGGCAGCCTCATAAAACAGGACGCGGATATTGTCGGTTCCGAACTGATCGCCCAGCCATTTAAGAAAGCATCCTATTTCTGGGTGCGGCCTTCCGCAGCGGACTATGCAACAGTACCATCCGGTGCAGCCAATCAGAGCTTCACGAGTAAAAAGCTACAGGACGCTGTCCTCGCGCGTGCGCAGGCCTTCGGCAAAAGCGATCTGCAGGAAGTCCCCTCTGATCTTCTGCTCTCATCAGGAAGCGGGCTTGATCCGCATATTTCTCCAGAGGCGGCTTTTTTTCAGCTTCCGCGCGTGGCCAAAGCGCGAAAGCTCACCGTGGCAGAACTGCAGAATATCGTTACACAATCCATTGAGTCTCCGCAATTTGGAGTCTTTGGCGATTCCCGCGTGAATGTGCTTCTGCTTAACCGGATTTTGGATACTATGGCATTGACCCGTGATTGACGCATCCCGTCCCGACCCTGATGCGCTGCTGGCCGGTTTGCAGCGCGAACAACGCCTTTCCCAACAAGGCCGTTTGAAAATTTTTCTGGGTATGTGTCCCGGTGTCGGCAAGACGTATGCCATGCTGCTTTCCGCACAGCAGCAGGAGGAAGATGGCATTGATATTGCGGTAGGCGTTGTCGAAACCCACGGTCGCATTGAAACACAGGCCCTCACAGCCGGACTCGAACGTATTCCCCTCAAACGCGTGGAGCATCGCGGTATCACGCTGGAGGAAATGGATATCGACGCAATCCTCGCACGTAAACCCGATCTGGTATTGATAGACGAACTTGCGCATACCAATGCGCCGAACAGCAGACATCCCAAACGCTATCAGGATGTCCTGGAACTTCTCGCCACTGGAATTAATGTCTATACCACGCTCAATGTTCAGCATCTCGAAAGTCATCGTGATGTCGTGGCACAGATCACCGGTATTATTATGCAGGAGACGGTTCCCGATTCCGTCTTTGACCGCGCGAACGAGGTAGAGCTGATTGATCTCACGGCTGAGCAACTGCGTAAACGCATCGACGAAGGAAAAGTCTATCTCGCGGAAAATGCAGGCGGTGCAGCGGATAATTTTTTCCGCGAAGGAAACCTTAAAGCCCTGCGGGAAATCGCCCTGCGCCTCACCGCCGAAAAAGCGGATCGTCAGCTACTTGATTTCTTAAAAGACCGCAGTATAAAAGAACCCTGGCGCTCGCGTGAACGCCTTCTGGTAGCGATTGGTCCCTCTCCGTACTCCGAACGCCTTATCCGATGGACACGGCGCATCGCTGCCGCCACACATGCCACATGGATGGGCATTTACGTAGAATCCTCCATTGCGCTTGATGAGCAAAATAAGCAGCGGCTCAGCAAAAATCTCACCCTGGCACGAAGTCTGGGCGCGGAGGTACTCATGACTTCCGGTGACAACATCGCCGAAGCCCTTCTCCGTATGGCGAAGGAGCACAATGCCACGCAGATTGTCGTAGGCAAGCCCATGGGAAACCGCTTCATCGAAATGCTGCGCGGTGGTTCACTTGTGGATCGACTCGTCCGGAAAAGCGGAGAGATCGATATCTATGTAGTCCGTGCTGATAAACCTACGCCTTGGCGACCTCAGTTCGGAGCATGGAGCAATAATGTCTCCCGCCTTGGCGATTGCATAAAAGCGATTGCCGCCGTTTTTATCGTCACTCTTCTCGGTCTGCTTTTAAAACCATTAATCGGCTATACAACCGTCGGTCTGCTTTACCTGTTTTCCGTCCTCATCATGGCGTTATTTTTGCGGCGTGGACCCATGGTTCTCATGGCGCTGCTCAGTGCGCTGACGTGGAATTTTTTATTTATCGAACCGAAGTTTACTCTCTACGTCAGCAATGTGCATGACGGGGTGCTGCTGGGAGCCTATTTTCTTGTGGCGATCGTAGTTGGCCAATTAACTTCCCGCCTTCGCCGTCGTGAGTTTCTTGAAAGGCAGCGCGAGCAGCAGGCCACTGCGCTGTATCAATTCGCACGCGAACTTGTCAGCGCGGAAAGTCTGCAAACCGCACTCGTGAATGCAACCCGCCTCATCGACGGAATTTTTCAATGTAGGACTTCTGTCTTTCTCAAAGCGGAAAAAAACACCCTCACACCCGTGGCGGCGAGCGGTCCCGCGCTTGATGATCATGAGTTGAGTGTAGCCACCTGGGCATTTCTTAATAAGGAAGCGGCAGGACGCTTTACCAATACTCTTCCGCAAAGCGCGATCTTCTGCACCCCTCTCCGCAGTCGGGATCATACGCTCGGCGTCGTTGCCCTGCGATTCAACCCCGATGTCACTTTCGGACTAAATGACCAGCAGTTGTTTGAAACCTTCTGCGCTCAGATTGCCGTGCTTATCGAACGTGATTTCCTGCGCCACAAGGCCACGCAATTTGAAATTGAAGAAAACTCCCAGCGTTTGCAAAAGACTCTGCTCGATTGCGTTTCCCATGAACTCAAGACTCCGCTTGCGGTCATTACAACTGCCGCCGAAAGCCTTGAAAAATCTTCTTCTCCGGGGAGTCTGCTTTCCGAAATTCGCATTGCCGCTAGTCGCCTGAACCGCATTGTGTCCAATCTTCTTAATCTCGCGCGAATCGAGGCAGGAACCATCAAGACAAGCCTTGACTGGTGGGATCTGCGGGAAATCGTCACCCAGGTCCTGGATCTGGAAAAAGCATCTCTTCTTGAGCGGAAAGTGGATGTGGAATTTCCGAACCCTTCCGGCCCTTTTGAGCTGGATGCCGCTCTTATCGAACAAATTCTCGCCAATCTGCTTCGTAATGCCGCGCGCCATTCCAATCATCAGATAACGCTTCGCTTCAGTTTCGAAGATCCACAGCTGGAAATTCGCGTATCTGACGATGGATCGGGCATTGCGCCGGAAGAAATCGCACATATCTTTGATAAGTTCTATCGCAGCAGCAGCACGAAGACGGACGGCCTTGGCCTCGGCCTCTCCATTATAAAAGGATTTGCCGAAGCCCACCATGGTTCGGTTTCCGTGCAGAATATAAAACCAAATGGATCGGAGTTTCTGGTTCGTATCCCTACGCGATTAAGCAATCATCCTTTGCAATGACGGCTCCACTCAGCATTTTAATCATCGACGACGAACCACAGATTCGCCGCCTGCTGCGCGTGGTGCTGGAAGGTGGTGAATATCGCGTCTTCGAAGCCGAGATGGGTGCAACAGGCATCCAGGAAGCAGCTTCGCGACGCCCCGATCTCATCCTTCTCGACTTGGGACTTCCTGATATGCGCGGTAATGAAGTGCTTCGGCGTATACGCGAATGGTCCACCGTGCCCGTGCTGATCCTTTCCGTGCATGATGACGAGGAAGACAAAGTAGAAGCCCTCGACGGCGGGGCTGATGATTACGTCACAAAACCTTTTAATAACGCCGAGCTTCTAGCTCGTCTCCGCGTTCTCACTCGGCGCCTATCGCCTCCAGGGGATGATTCCACGTTTGAATCCGGCCCACTGCGGGTCGATTTTGCCATTCGCCAGGTCTTCCTCCATAATCGTGAAATACCTCTCACCCCCACAGAGTATGCCCTCCTTCGGGTGCTCGTTCGCAATGCAGGGAAAGTTGTAACCCATCGCCATCTGCTGACCTCGGTCTGGGGGCCAAATTCCGTCGAACAATCGCAATATCTACGGGTCTATATGACCCATTTACGCAACAAACTGGCCAGCGACGGAAAGCCCTTTTCCGGCATCCATACAGAGACAAGAATCGGCTATCGCCTCATTCTGGACGAAGAAAGAGGCTGATTTTCTGCATATTCAGCTTGAAACTGGAAAGCAACAGCCTCATATTTTCCGCCTTCGTCTAAAATTAGACCCTATCGTCCAGCGGTTAGGACACTGCCCTTTCACGGCGGTAACACGGGTTCGAATCCCGTTAGGGTCGCCAATCATCGATTGGTGATCGCGCAGCAAATTCGAACGCAATTCGACTGCCATGCGCTGAAGAGCAAAACTCAAAAAGGCCAATGGCCCATCCCGCAGGGCGTGAGTTGTAAACTCATGCAATCCCGTTCCTCAGCGCCGAACAAAAAAGGAATCCTCCTCAACGGTTATCATATTCCCTTTCTGTTCTCGTCGAAAAAGAAGCTAAGCAAATCGGAATCGGTTCCAAAAGCTTCGCGATAATCGCAATAAGGATGAATTCTTAATACTTACTGAATGGAACTTATTTTATCTTCTCCGCTTGAGGCATTTTGCCAAAAATGGGCTCTCTCCTACAAGAGACTTGAGACTTTACCTCATTCCTAACAAAAAGCGGAGCCATAGGCATTACTAAGCTTCACCCAATTCATAATTGCTACATTCGGACCATAAAAGGCGAAAGCTCTGCGCGTCAGCGTTTCCTTCCACGCACTGGCTGCATATCGGGACCCCATGGCTCCACAATTTCAACGCGCGATCCGAGCACCTTCACGCAATCGGAGATATCCATTTTTTTAAGGATGATCCGGACCATGTTTGCCGCAGGCCATTTTAATAAAAGCGCGCCTGCCCATTCCTCATAAGAAGCGGGTGCATTTTTAAGCGTCGTAAATTCCACCTTCGGATGAAGCACAGAGGCAAACAGCGCAATCAATGCCCCCTGCCCGCGTCCGTAAACGCGAATGGATTGAGCGCCCTCGGCGGCGAGAAGATCCATTACCGAAAGAGCGTCATGAACGCGACGTCCCAGAAAATTTTCCCGGAACATATCGTGGAAAGTAGTATGCATGTAATCTTTTCCACAGGCATGCCAGAAGTTATTCTCTTCACTTGGAAGAGACTCGCCATGACCGCGCACGTCCACGAGATAAAGTGACTGCTTTTTCCTCAGATTTTTTGGCAACGGATCATTTTCCAAATCCTCCTCAAGGGAGAGGTGCGCGAAATAAAGATGAACCTCCTTTTCAACGACATCCAGCGTGTGCGCACGTCTTCCATCGGCCAGCGTTTTAGCGAGAATGACGCGAATGCCCTTTTCCGTCTCCACCGCATACCGTGCGATTTTTGGATTAGTGTAATACGGTGCAGGACGAAGAACGCGATAGTGTGGCACCACATCCCGCTTGGGAAGATGCAGGAGTGCGCTCAACTCACGCTTTAGAGATACTTTTGAAAGTGACTTACGTTCCGCAGCGAGCTTTGCAGCCGCTTTACCCGCAAGAACAAACAAAGGAATACTTCCCGCAAGGACGACGTTGCCTTCTCGGGTCGCATTAAGCGTCGCTTCGGTTTCGATCCTCAGTTCAGGAGCTTTGGCCGGTTTTGTAAGTTTTACGTGTTTGCAGAGAAACGGTACCAACGCTTTTTGCACATCGGGATGAAACCCATGCTCACACTCCCCTAAAAATGCGTCCACATTTTTCTCCGCTCCGAAAAAGCGATAAAACCGCCGAACCTCTTCAGCAATTTGCGAAAAGCCTCTGCGATCAAAAGAATCATACCTTTGACCGAGAAGTAGAATGGGATACGGCGCGCGCGCGATAAAGGCATCGCCCACTTCAAGACCGTCCGCCATCATGCCAGGAGGACAGCCTTCAGAATCCTGCGGCATTTCATTTTCGAGATTGTAGCGAAAGGGGGTAACGAAGCAGCAAGGCGCCGCCACTTTAAGGCGCGATTCCAAACCCCATATCCAACTCGTCATTGTTCCCCCGCCGGAATTCCCCGTCATCGCGAGCCGTGTGGAATCCACTTCCGGACGGAAAATAAGATAATCAAGGGCGCGAATGCCATCCCATGCACGCCAGGTGCCAAAGAAATCTCCGACCAGCTCCAACTGCCCACCCTGGATGGAATGCGCCTGAACGCAATGCCGCCGGACCGCCTCTTTGGTCGTCAAATGAATATGCTGGTTACGCTCGCCCTGGCTGATGGGATCGTAATGCACCACGACAAAGCCCGCCTGCACCAGACGTTTGGCGGCCGTTTGGTAGCCTTCGCATGCCTTGCCATTTTCGGCGTGACCACAGGAGACAATCGCTCCCGGCACCGGCTTACGGATATTATCAGGAACATATACATCCGCCGTGACGAGAAATCCGGGGCGGCTTTCAAAAATTACCTTCTCAATGCGATAGCCCTTCCGCTCCACGGCACCGGTGATAATCGGATTAAGCGGCGTTTTCTTCGGCATGGTTCCGAAGGCTTTCCCGAATTTTTCAAAGACGTAGTCGCGATACTTCTCCGCATCCTTGCGGGTGCGAATGGACTTCAGTCTCGCCTCGCGGTCTTTATTCTGAACCCGCACGCGTTCCACCCAATATTCCTGCACCATCTGTCCGTAACCTGTTCTCATAGTATTATTTCGTTCTCAAAATTGCTTCGTTTAAACCCCGAAATTTCTTACATTGCATGGCTCGGCGCCCTTTAAATATTCATTACAAATGCGAAAACGACCCCGCGTTTATATCTTCCTTAGTCCCTCTTCGCGTTTTTCGCGCGCCATTTATAAAGGCGTTACCGACTATCTTTTCGAAAAACCTCAAAATTTCGACCTTGTCATTGCATTCAATCTCCGTGCCATCGATCGCCGGCATCCGATTAAGGGAATCATTGCTCTGGCTTATTCCCCTTCGGTTGCGCGCGCCATCCGCTCCTACGGCGTACCAGCAGTAAATGTATCGAGCTACCTGAGCCCGACAATACTTCCTACCGTAATCAGTGATACGGAAATGGGTGGACGCCTTGCCGCCGAGCACCTTCTCAATAATCGTTTTCATCATTTCGGATATTATGGATTCAGCAAAGGCCATGGTTTTGCACGCTATCGTAATAGCTATCAGAAAACCGTGCGGGCTGCCGGGTTTCCGTGTGATCTGCACCTTTACTCAACACGCTCTGACGACTGGGAAGTTCCCGCCGTGCAGCAACGCAGTCTCCGGCAATGGCTGCAGCGCATTCCCAAACCCGTCGGCATTCTTTGTGGCACAGATCGCGATGCATATGAAATTGCCAATACCTGCGATGCACTTGGCCTCCGTGTGGGCACAGAGGTGGGCATTGTCGGCTATAGCAATGATGAGTTTTTTTGCGAAACGCGGCATCCCCAATTATCAAGCGTGGAAAACCGTCCGGACCGTATCGGCTATGAGGCGGCGGCTCTTCTCGTGCGTCTTATCCGTGGAGGAAATCCGCCAGCCCAGCCCATTCTCATTCCTATCCCAGGCGTGGTAGAGCGCGCGTCATCAAATACCCTGGCCTCCCAGGATACTCATGTCGACGAGGCCCTTGCCTTCATTCGCAAAAATATTGACTCCCCCCTTTCCATTCTTCAGGTTTTTGATCATATCCCACTGTCACGCAGCACCCTGGAAAGACGCTTCCGTGAGTCCATCGGCCACTCCGTCCTTGAAGCCATCCACCTTTTAAAGATCGAACGCCTGAAGCACTTGCTTGTTTCCACCGCGCTGACAGTGGACGAAATTTCCCATGCGTGCGGGTTTCACAATGCATCAAATATGACGCGCTTGTTTCAGAAAAAAACAGGAATGGTACCGAGTGCCTATCGCCTTCGTTTTCGATCTTCCGCTTCTTCTTCATCGAACAAAAAAACTCCTACCACTCAACAGTACTTCCGTCGTAGCGGTAAAAGCCGCCGGAATTCTCTGTCGTAAGATTTTCGATAATCTTCAACATCCCCTCTACGGATTCCTTAGGAGACAGCGGAGCATGGCTGTTATCCGCTCGCGTGCGGACAAAACCCGGATGCAGACTGACCACGGAAATATTTTGCGGCCGTAATTCTGCCGTCAGGATCATTAACAGCATATTTAAGGCGGTCTTACTCGCCGGATAGCTATATCCGCGAAAGGATGTCGCTTTTGCATTCGAGTGAAATGATCCCGCTTCGGATGAAACGGTCGCTATCTTTGCATTCCGCCCCTTGCGCAGCAGGCGCAGATAACGTTGAATAATTTCCATGGACGCAAAGGCATTCACCTGAAAATGCCGCAGCATGATTTCAGACTGGAAGTCATCAATGCTCTCAAAAAGATTGGTCGTGTAAGCCGCATTATTCACCAGCAGGTCAAGCCCCTCGGCCTGCTTCTGAATCGTTTCAAAGGAAGCGCCAATGGAGCATTTGTCGGTGATATCCAGTTCCACGATGACACAGTTTTCGGGATGGGCCGCCTTCAGATCCTGAAGGGCAGTCGCTCCCGAAGCATCGCGACATCCGGCAAAAACCTGGTCTCCGCGATTGAGGCATTCCTGCGCAAAAGCCAGGCCAATACCGCGATTTGCTCCAGTAATCAGGACGCGTCTTTGGTTTTCCGTTTTCATAATTTCGTCCAGTCGATAAGGACACCCAGATAGTCGCCCGCCCGTTCACTCAGCAGTCCATAATATTTCGGCACTTCATTCGGCGAAATACGGTTTGAAATCAAAGGACCCACATCGAGTTTCTTGAGCGCAATTAACTCCAGGCAATGCCGGATATTCGCCGATACCGTCCAGGGAAAATGATAATCCTCAACCATTGCCGCCCCGGCTTCGTGGCCACCGACAATACTTAGATTTTTCCGAACGAGTTCCGAATAGAAATCGATCTCCACATTGCCATGTGCTCCTCCAAGCAGATACAGCATGCCCCCCTTTCGCAGAAGCTTCAGGCAATCCGGAATCAATCGCGCAAGTCCCGTCACTTCAACAACACGATCTGCCATCTTTCCTTTCGTGGCCGCTGTGATTGCTTCCACAATGTTGTTCTTTCCTGAATGTATAATCTCATCCGCGCCAAACTGCTTTGAAAGTTCCAGCCTTTTTTCGGAAATATCTGCGGCAATTACGGGATATGCCCCGCCCATTTTTGCAAGTTGGAGAGCGAACAAACCAAGCAATCCCTGACCGACAATCACCGTAATCGTGCCAAGCGCGATATCGCTATGGCGTATGCCATTCATGGAAATGGCAGCCAGCACGGCCAAAGGGACTTCCTCGGGCGAAATTCCCTTCGGACAGGCATAGACCGCATCTTCAGAAGTAACGTAGTGCGAAGTATGCGGCGCACGCGTAAGAACATGGTCGCCCACCTTCAGAGACTTCACTTCAGGGCCGACTGCAATTACCTTACCGCAAGCGGCATAGCCGGGACGGAAAGGATATTTTCCCCAGGTAATCTCAGGCCTCTGGTGCGTGGTATGCGATCCGTTATAGATACTTACCTCGGTTCCCGCACTGATCAGGGAAGTAAGAGTCTGGGTGAGTATCTCATTTCCCTCCAGCTTCTGCGGCACGTCAAATACCTCCATGACGCATTGATTTTTCGCAGGGAAGATCGTCTGTATTCCGTTCATGATTCAACCCCTACGGCTTGAATCGCAGAACGTCCATTCCACCTGGCGTCAAACTCTATTCATTTAGAGGCACAGTGGTCATCAATCCACTTCGGCCCAGCCGTTTTAGAAATTAATACCGAATTGCATACCGATGATCGTGTCGTTCTGCACAAGTCCGCGGCCGCCCGGGCGGATGATGTATTGCAGGGTCGGCTGAACATACGCCCAGCGGTTGATCTGAACACGATAGTCGAACTCGAGCATTGCCTGATAGGTGCGTGGCGCCACGCCCCGGTTGATGTTCAGCGTCTGTTCATCCTGACTGAAGGATCCATAGGCAAAAGCCGCACCCAATTGATCGTTATCCCGATACGGAATGAGCCCCCGGTAAACCAGTCCTGTCAGCACATAAAAGGGCATTGCGTTATTAACCGGTGGAGCAAAGTTGATCGTACTGAAGAAATACAATCCCTGATTGCTCAGCCTTTTACTGGAAATCGCCCCGGGGCCCATGAAGGACTTTTCGTTAACTTCAATATCGTCATCCGGAGCAGGTTCCTTTTCTGGCTCCTCAGGCGACGATTCGCGATAGAGCATCTGGTCAGCCTGCCAGTAGAATTGGAAACGCCCCTGATAGGGTTGCCCATTGAAGGCCGCGTTTTCCACCCCCCAATAGATAAATCCGGCAGCGTATT
>JBDSIH010000287.1:0-4613 GCA_039918055.1 Chthoniobacterales bacterium | reverse complement strand
CACAATGCGTGACCTTTATTTCCACTTCCTCCCGCCCGAGTTCGCCGGGATCATAATCAAAAGGCTTCAACAGAGCGTTGGCAGTAGAAGCGGCGTAAGCGTGGATGAGAGGCATAATTTTGGGTGGGTTGAAGTTGCGGGAGCCGGGCTCAATTTACTGAATTACCCCCCATTAGGCCAAACAAATTGGCTGCTATCTATTGATCTATCTATAGGAGGCCCTGGACGGTTATTGAAACGCTCTCGGCGACTTCGCGGGCGAAAAGCGAGAACCGCACACCTAATCATAATTACCTGATGTAAATATACTTACGATATATCAATATACTAAAAATGCCGATATTCGCACCTTATTTGATGGGAAGAATTTCCGATTTGTTCGCAAATGTGGCATTTGACAGGTTGTCAAATTTACCTATAGTCACGTGTCTATCGCCCCGTGGCCCCCTGAATGATTACCCAGAAGAAGATTGCTGAGCATTTAAATCTGAGCCGATCCACGGTCGCCAATATCCTTGGGGGCGAGAAACACCAGAAGTACAATAAGGATACCCGTGAAAGGGTATTGCGGACATCCGAGGAATTCGGATACCGGGTAAACCGCATCTCCCGCAGCGTGCGTACGGGACGCAGCAACCTCATCGGCGTGGTGCATTTCAATCTCGAATACGAAGTGACGCGCACCATGATGAGCGACCTTTCCCAGGCACTCGATGCCAGGGGCTTTGGTATTCTCTCGGAAGATTTAAGCTGGCAGGGCGAGCGCACCATGCGGGCGGTGGAGCAACTCGTGGAAGCACGGGTGGAAGGGGTCGTCATCGTCGCGACAACTCAGGCTTTTGATTCAAAACCGACCAGTCTTCTGCAGCGGGCGGGAATTCCGGCCATTACCCTTTTTGGAAATGAGAAACTGGGCCTGCCTTCCGTCTATGAAGATCACCGGCTCGCGATGCGCACCATGACGGAACACGTCATTGCGCAGGGTCACCGTCATATTGTGCTTCTGCTAAGCTTAAATGACATTCGGCCTATCTATAATAACATCCTGGGATTCAAAGAGGCTCTTCATTCCTGCGAAGGAACCGTGAGCAATTCCGCATTCCACGCCGAAGACCGCAATACAGCCGGGAAAGGCTCGCTGCCTGTGGGATATATTACCCAGCTTGAGCATCACGCGTACTCTGCAGATCTTGGTATTGAGGCTCGAAATTACATGCGGGATGCCATTAAAAATAATGCGCTTCCGGACGTGATCATCTGCCAAAATGATCAATGGGCAATTGCCGTGATTGGCACTGCCCTTGCTGCCGGCCTGCGGGTGCCGGAGGATGTGGCCGTTACCGGCATTGATAATGAAAACTTTGGCAGCCACCCTCCCTACGAACTTACCACCCTCGCAAAACCGATCACCGAAGGCTGCAAAAAGGCTGCCGACATAATCGTGGCGATGATCCGTGGAGAGTTACCAAAGCGGGAGGACGTCATTCTTCCCTGCAAACTCATCGTCCGGCGCTCCTGCGGCGCCACCAGGGGACGTTGCGACTAAGTTCGCGCACGCCTCCGAAACCTTTCAACAAATCACGCCCTATTAACAATCACTTCTTATGAAAAAAACGATCCTAACATTAAGCCTGCTTTGTAGTCTTGCAGCAGGGGAATATGCACAGGCAGCGACCTGGAAAGTAGATGCCTATAAAGCCGGTGATGGCCATGTTGCGCCACCCATTAAATCCCCCTCGCTCGACCAGACCGCACAGGAAATCTGGAAAGTGGCGGATGCTCCCGAATCTTCTTCTGGAAAATTGCTGATGGGTCCCAGCTATCCGGGAAGCGAATCTAATCCGATTCCGATCGTGATCCCACAGGCTGGCACTTACCATATATGGGTACGGCATTATAAGACGCCTGGAAAATACACGAGTTTCACCGCGATCTTCCGTGATAGCATCACTCAGGTGGTCGATTTTCATAATCTGGATTTCAAGCCAAAGGTAATGACCAGCAAAGCTTCCGCACCAGAGCCTTCGCCGGCCGCAGATGCCAAGCCAACACTGGTCTGGAGTGAGTTTAAACTCACCTTCGAATCACCCATGAAGGGTAGCCTGTCTTTCGGTAACGCAATGGGCGTAACCGGAGGAAAACTCGGCATTGATTGCGTCGTTATCACGGATGACAACGCCTTTGATCCCGCCAAGGCAGACATCGCCAAAATCGCAACCGAAGCCGGACCCGAACAGCCGCAGACTTCTCCCACAGGCATGCAGCCAGCTCCTGTCCTTACGCCACACTCCTCATTTTTCAGCAGCCTTACGGATATGAATGCCGCGTTCCAGTTAGCTTACATCAATGCCGCAGTCATCTACCGTGACTATGCATGGGAAGTGCAGATGGGCGCCAATTTGGATCACGGTTGGATTAACGGTTCCAAAGAAAATGGCATCCGCCACGTCATCGTGCCTAATGCGGTGACCGCCGTGAATGCGTTGATCAAGGCGACTCCCGCTCCGACTGGCCGCTTCGTCAACTCCGAAGGCCGCGTAGGTGCAAACTTCAGCTATTCCTATGAGCCTTGGCGCAAAGCTTTCGTCCAGGATATGGCCACCGGTGTTGCATTTTACAATAACGACGATCTCGTGCAGACCTTCCGTATCAGTGATGAAGGAAGCGGATATTTCGATTACAGTGATCCCTCAAAGGAGGCCTACCACAAATTCCTGGCGACGCGTTTGACCTCCATCGAAAAGCTTAATACCCTCTGGAATACTACCTACAAGAGCTTCGATGAAGTCCCCCTTCCTAAAGCTCCAAAGGAGTCCGACAACAAGGCCAATTGGTTCGCCTTCCGCGAATTCTGCGGCTTGGAACTCGTCACTTTATATGCGGATACCGCGAAAGCGATCCGCGATACCGATCCTAAAAAACGCCATGCTACCGGCCAGTCAAGCTGCCTGAGCATCAACTCACCGGAATACACCTCTACGACTCCGATGGACTATGAGGAACTGGTGGACGTCGGCTTTGCCAACGAACCTGAGTTCGGAATGGATGCCTACAGCGGCGCGGATAGCTTCTGCGGTGCGGATATCGATTTCATCCTGAGTCTCGATAAAAACAAGCGCATGGTGAACAGCGAGTTCAACGTGCACAGCCACGACCCCCGCAACATGAGCCAGAGCTACTGGGGAATGGTCGGCAAAGGCATCAAGGGCATGCAGACATGGACCTTCCAATGCACCCCGAACATGTGGATGTATGATATGTGGGCCCTGTTGAATCCCGATACCACCCCGCGTAATAAACTGGCTGTCATTGCCGACCAAAATTCGGAAATTCACCGCCTTGAAAGAATTCTCTCCCCTGCGAAGCCCGAACATCCCGTCAAGCCCGTAGCCATCCTCTATAGCCGCATGGATCTTGCGCTTAGCCAGCCCACCATGGGTATTTACAGCACGGCGATTGATAGCCCTTACCGTATTTACGCGGTTCTGCGCGGCCTCGGCTACACGGTAACCTGGGTCACCCCGAAACAAATCAGTGCGGGTGAACTCAAGAACCTCGGAGCCGTTGTCATGCTGGGTGCAAATCACGTTCCAAAAGACGCGACCGAGAAACTCTCGCAATGGGTAAAAGACGGTGGATGCCTGATCGGTGACCAATGGCCTGCTGCATTCGATGAATATGATCGCACTCAGGATACCCTGCTCACCACGATGGGTATTGAGCCTGTCAAAACCAAAAAAGCGACGGAGGAAGAACTGGCCAAAGCGCGTGCAGCAAAGGAACTCAATACCACGCCTGTCGGTGGCGGTATGGATCCTGAAGTGCTTCGCACCCTGAATTCCGAAGAACTCTTCAAACGCGCCGAAGAAATCTGGGCTCAATGGGATTCCACAAACCCCGTCTCTGTAGCAACGGGCAACTGGCATCTCTCCGGCTTCGATCTTAAAAAGATCAACGTTCTTTCCGGCGAAGTCATTGCCATGGGAATGGGTGGTCATGAAGGCGTTGCCGCTATGGTCATTAATACTCCCGGCAAAGGGCACACATTGTATAGCGGAGTCATGCTCGGAACCCTCTACGAAGGTGGCCCGATCGGGTTTGACTGGGATAGCAACCGCGAAGGCCCGGGCCTACCCCGCGTGCTCGGCGAATTCCTGAAATATTCAGGGGTGGAGCCTTTTGCCCAAACCAGTCTTCCTGAACGCACGGGCTGGGGATTGCGTGTGGAAAACCCGCTTTTGGATCCGAAGGGAAACATCTTTGTCGGTCTGACAAACCTCAATCCTGTGGGAGTTCCGGAATTTACGATGACACTGGCATGGAAGAACGCCGAACCAAAGCAGCTCGTCGTCATTACCGGCGGGTCGCGTCAGATGACACAGGTTCCATTCACGCTCAAAGACGGCAAATTGAAATTCACGATGCCCGCATTTGATACTGCTGCCTCGGTCATTGCCTTGAATAACAGCGAGCCTCTTATCTCGCTGGATATCAGCGGTGCACCACGCGGAGTAGGCGGATTGCTGGATGTGACTCCGAATACAAAGCTGACGGTAAAGGCCACGGTCTGGAATCCTTCCCCGAATAAATTGCCCGCCGGTCAGGCAAACCTC
>JBDSIH010000286.1:0-2758 GCA_039918055.1 Chthoniobacterales bacterium | reverse complement strand
AGTTCCCCTGGATAAGGCGGAATTACCAGTTGACGCTTCAGGAAAGATTACCGAGCCGGTTCTCGATGGAGGTTTTGCCAACCATTACCCTCTGAGTATTCTCGTTGTCGAAGATGATAAGGTGAATCTCAAACTCATTCTAAGTCTTATCCGAAGGCTGGGATATGAACCGATATTTGCAAAAAACGGACGGGAGGCAGTGGATATACAAAAACGTGAACACACAGATTGCGTGCTGATGGATTTGCAAATGCCAGAAATGGATGGCATCGAGGCCACTGAGAAAATTCGCGCTATCGAGAAGGAATGCCGTTCAGAGAAACCAACATTTATCTCTGCACTGACTGCAAATATTTTTCCCGCTGATCGTCAGCGTTGCTTTGATGTGGGTATGAATGGCTACTTAAACAAACCCCTGAAACTCGCAATGCTGGCCAGGCTATTAATTCAGGCTGAGGATTTTGCAGCAAGTCGACGCCGATAATGTAGTCTAGAGGTCCCGGATATAGACAAATCCAACCTCATAATATACCTTTCGGAAACACCCCCTCCTTTCAATCGAACTTATCTATTTATGAAAAAACTCATCTCGTCCCTTAGTATACTGGTCATTTCTTCATTACTGACGACGCCCTGTTTATCGCATGCGGCATCGACACACATCGACCAGCGCGCGCTCGATTTACTTAAGCGCTCGAGCGATACGCTGGCTGGAGCACATGAATTTACCTACCGTAGCAGCAGCACCGTCGAAGTTTCTGGAAAAAACGGCCAGCTGGTTACGCTTTTTGCAAAATCCAGAGTCGCTCTGAAGCGTCCAAACAAGCTGCGCGTATTAGTCACTGGTGAAGTGCCGAACTTTGACTTCTATTATAATGGATCCACCATCGCTGCCTATGCGCCGAAGACAAATGTGTATTCCGTGTCCAAGGCTCCGGCTACGATTGACACCATGCTGCCTTTTCTAAAGGAGAAGACGGGCATTCACTTTCCCTCGGCGGGAATGCTCTTCAGCAACCCTTACGCCGTGCTTTCCAAAAATATAACCAGTGCTTTTGTGGTAGGCTCGGACATCGTCGATGGTATTCCCTGCAATCACCTTGCGTTTTCGGCGCCGGGCGTGAATTGGGAAATCTGGCTCGAAAGTGGATCAAGGGCGCTGCCATTGCGTCTCGTTGTTATTTATACCGATGTGTCGAATTTTCCGCGCTTCCTGGTGGAGTTCAGCCATTGGAATCTGCATCCATGGTTTATCGGAACCTTTGATTTGAAAAAGCCCGCAAGCGCAAAGGAAATCACTTTTCTTCCTATCGGAAAAAAAGCTGCCTCCCTCCAATAACAAAGGGCACTCCAATGAAACGTTCAACACATCTTCTTATCGCGGCCTCGCTGTTTGTCATGGGGTGTCTGAGTGGCTGTAGCAACTATAGCGGCGGCGGACCTGTGGTCGTTGCCGGAAGCCCTGCTTACTACGGTGGACCGGCTTATTACGCGGCTCCGGGCTTTTACGGCGGCGCTTACGGGGTGAATAGTTACAACTATTATCACAACAATACCGGCTACTATCACAACGGCTATGGCGCCTCTGCCTACTATCATAACGGCTCTGGGAATGCCTATAGCGCCCGGGGCGGCACTGCTTCATGGAATAACGGCTCTGGCAGCGCAAATAGTGCGCGAGGCGGTTCCGCATCCTGGAGTAATGGTTCCGGCAGTGCGACGGGATACCGTGGCGGCACGGCTTCATGGAACCACGGTTCCGGTTCCTATAGCGGCGCAGGAGGACGGTCCGGCTCCTGGCATCGCTAAACCCCTTTGGGATTTTTTTGAGTTTACAGGTTATTTCAACCTTACTAGGTTTGACGTTTTCGGGCGGTTAGCTCAGTGGTAGAGCGGCTCGTTTACACCTCGATCAAGCCACTTTTGCACATTTCATCGCACGTGCTCAGATGTCCGCAAACCCTGATAAACACTAGCTCTGCGAGCGATTGATGTTTTCCTGAGTCATCACGAATTTGCCCATTTTTAGAGGGGCGGGTTACTAAATCGGGTTACAAATACTCAACTCTTTACGAGGAAGTCTGATCAATTAAGTAATTATCTACAGATTTAATAAGAGAGCAGGCGGTATTAGATGCACCGGAAAGAAAACAATTCACCAATGAACCTGTAATAGGAAATGAACTCCCTTTAGGCAAAGATTCCCATTTCTTAAACCCATTTTTTTTACAATCATCTTTAAATCTTTTGTCCACAATTCCTCCTGAGTGAACAAAGAGATTACGTAAGATTGCTACTCCATTAAAAACCTGTGAATCGAAAAGGTTGTTAATTTTTGTAACTGGAAATACCTCACGATATGCTGCTTTCATTTTCAAACGACTTTGGAATTGGTAATTCTCAACCTTCTCTTTAACATGGGGAAATATATGGCGATTTTCTTTCACTGAAGAATAAAGTAATTCTTGAGCCAAAACCTCAAATGCCGTGTACCCCAACACAATCATTGAGGATAATATCATTTCCGCTTGGGGTCGGGCAAAACCATCATTTTCTATCAATATATTTAACAGGTAAAGTCCGTGCTGCCATATTTTGTTTTGAGAGCTGACGTCACTTCTCAAGTTATCATAAATACGCCGTTTCGTTTGTGCGACTTCTAATTCTAATTTGGCATCGTAATTAGGGGAGCTGGGTTCAAGTTTATCATCAAAACGGCTGATACTTAGCTGTTCACATGCTCTGGAATAGCATTGCT
>JBDSIH010000285.1:0-11098 GCA_039918055.1 Chthoniobacterales bacterium | reverse complement strand
CGTGCGCGCAAGGTTATTTGCCGTGCCAAGCGGAAGGGCGCTGATGGGAATGTCGTGGCCCGTTGCATGCACTGCGAGGACGACTCTCTTAATGGTCCCATCCCCTCCGGCGGCGAGAACAAGATCGGTGGGTTCTTCCAATATCTGCTCGTAGTTTTTCTCCTTAACCGACTGGTAGGTAACTTTGTGACCGCATTTTTTAAGGAGCGCTGTCAGGTGTTTTGCATCGGTCGCCTCTACACCCGCGGCAGGGTTATGCATAAAAATAATTTTCATAATAATTTTTCTAATGAAATGAGAATTGTGACGAAACGGCCAAAAGGCGTATGATTTTCGATATAACAGGATGAAACTTCGTATTTTGATCACGAATGATGATGGAATTTACAGCCCGGGTCTCCATGCGTTGGCAAAAATTGCCTCGCGATTCGGCGAGGTGCGTATTGTGGCGCCGGATGCCGAGCAATCCTCGATGGGGCAGGCAATTACCTCTTCCCGTCCACTCCGTTACCATCGGGCGCTTATACAGGACTTTGACGCTTACCGCGTAAATGGCACCCCTTCTGATTGCGTTCTGCTGGGCACTTCTCTCTGGGAGAATGTCGATCTCGTGCTTTCCGGCATCAATCTTGGTCTGAACGTGGGAAATTCCTGCTGGCATTCCGGCACGTTGGCTGCGGCAAAGCAGGCCTGTCTCCTCGGACTGCGCGGAATTGCGCTGAGTCTTCCCGTTACGGAAAATACGGACCCTGGTTTTGCGGAGATCGAGCCCTTTGTCGAAAAAGCACTCGAGTTGCTCATCCCCAAAACCGACCTTCGCCTTGTGAATGTTAATTTCCCGGCGCATCCCCGTGGCGTGACTTGGACGAGCCAGTCCGTACGGCATTACGACGGAAAAGTCGTTCCGCAGAATGATCCCATGGGACGCATGCATTATTGGTTTACTGTGACTCCGCTTGAAAAGGCAGAGGAAGGAACCGATCGCTGGGCTATTGAAAATGATCTGGTTTCCCTCACGCCGCTCCGTCTCGATCTCACGGACGAGAAAGATCTCGCGCGTGTGCGAGGTCAGTATCCGTTTTAAAGCGTACGCCGGGGTCAGCATAATATCAGTTCGCATGTAGATCGATATGCGGTTGTATAGTTGGGCCTGCCTCCACGCCGAATCGCGCTTTCGAATTGATCAACTTCCGGGTGGCGCGCTCAAGCTTTGTAATATTTGACTGGGGATTATATGCCTAATTGGAGAGGCGGGGAAATAGCGACTAGGGGCCTGTATCTCGGGGATAGGGGAATCTCTGATGCCTTAATCGTCACTTGCACCGATGGAAGGCTTTGCCTCTCTTCGATACTGTCCTTCGATGAGCTCTGCTGCAACACCGATAACTGAAATAGAACCCGAAACATACCAGCCTGGAAGTCCTTATCCACAAGGTGCAACGTGGGATGGAGAGGGTGTAAATTTCGCGCTATTCTCCGAAGGAAGTGAGGCGGTGGAATTATGTCTCTTTGATCGTTCTGAAGACAAAAAAGAAGCGAAGCGTATTCGCATCAAGGAGCGCACGAATGGAGTCTGGCATATTTACCTTCCTGACATACGTCCTGGTCAACTTTATGGCTACCGGGTGCATGGTCCTTTTAAGCCCGAGGAGGGGATGCGGTATAATTCAAACAAGCTGCTTCTTGATCCTTATGCCAAAGCCGTCGGTCGCCAGCTCGTGTGGGCAGATGAACTTTTTGGTTATCCGATTGGAAATGAAGCGGGCGACCTTGCTTTTGATGATCGCGATAGTGCGCCTTTCGCGCCGCTGGCAATTGTGACGGATAATAAGTTCGACTGGGAGGACGATAAGCCGCCGAAAATTGCATGGCATGAGACCATCATTTACGAGGCCCATGTGCGCGGAATGACGATGAACCATCCCGACGTTCCTGAAAATCTGCGTGGAACGTATGCCGGCATCGCCACGGAACCCGTCATCAGTCACCTGAAAAAACTCGGGGTCACGGCAATCGAACTCATGCCGATTCATCATTTTCTGGATGATCGCCATCTGGTGGAGCGCGACCTGCACAATTATTGGGGTTATAACACGCTGGGTTTTTTCGCGCCTGAGCCATCCTACGCCGCATGTCGGAATCATCCTTATGAGGTCGTCAAGGAGTTCAAGGAAATGGTCAAGGAACTTCACAAGGCGGGAATCGAAGTTATCCTGGATGTCGTTTATAACCACACGGCAGAGGGGAATGAAAACGGTCCCACGCTCTCTTTCCGTGGAGTCGATAATCTCGCATATTACCGCACGGTCGCTGACAACCAGCGCTACTACATGGATTATACCGGGTGTGGAAACACGCTCAACATGGTTCACCCGCACTCCCTGCAGCTTCTGATGGATAGCCTTCGCTATTGGGTCACGGAAATGCACGTGGACGGGTTTCGGTTTGATCTTGCCGCCGCGCTGGCGAGGGAATTGCATGAAGTGGATCAACTGGGTGCATTTTTTGATACCATTTACCAGGATCCCACACTGGCAACGGTCAAGCTGATCGCTGAGCCATGGGATCTCGGAGACGGTGGATACCAGGTAGGAAATTTCCCCGTTGGCTGGACAGAATGGAATGGAAAATTTCGCGACTCGATGCGCCAATTCTGGAAGGGCGATCTGGGCGTGCAGTCTGAGGTGGCTACGCGTCTCGGCGGAAGCGCCGATCTTTACGAACGCACGCGCCGACTTCCTTCATCGAGCATTAATTTTGTTACTGCCCATGATGGATTCACCCTGCATGACCTTGTCAGCTATAACGAAAAGCATAACGATGCGAACAAAGAGGGCGGCAATGATGGAACGAACGATAACAATTCCTGGAATTGCGGCGCAGAAGGAGAGACGGATGACGCGGAGATCATTGAGTTGAGGGAAAGGCAAAAGCGCAATTTACTCTGCGCGCTGATGTTCTCGCAGGGAGTTCCGATGCTTTTGGGTGGCGATGAAATGGGTCGCACCCAGGGCGGAAATAATAACGCCTATTGCCAGAATAACGAGATCTCGTGGCTCGACTGGAATTTGGATGATCGCCGCAAATCCCTACTGGAGTTTTCGGCCAAGATCATTCCTTATCGTCGGCAGCATCCTAATTTTCACCGTCGCAGCTTTAAGGAAACGGATCCTTTTTCCGCACCGCAGAAGGAAAATGTCAGCTGGATTCGTTCCGATGGCCAGCTCATGGAGGATCAGGATTGGGAGAACGGCGGGTGGATGCGCACGCTAGGTATGGTGCTTTTTGGAGATGCGCCGGAAGTCCGGGACAGCGAAGGCAAAAAAGCCAAAGACGATGACTTCATTCTGCTGCTTAATGCGCATCATGAAGCGGTAGGTTTCCAATTACCCGATGACATTAAAGACCGGAAATGGCAGATCGCTTTTGATACAGCGCGTCCCGAATTGCCGGTCGAATCGGAGAAAATCGATCCATCCGGATTAATTCCGATGGAAGCAAGAAGCTACATGGTAATACGGCATGAACAATAACTGGATCGCCACCTACCGCATTCAACTACATGCAGGATTTCCGCTGCGCGAAGCGGCGGGGATTGTGCCTTATCTTTCCCAACTGGGGATAAGTCACATTTATCTGTCTCCATGTTTGCAGGCAGCACCGGGCAGCCTGCATGGATATGATGTTGCCGATCCGACGCGTATCAATGATGAGCTCGGCGGCGATGAGGGGTGGCAAGTATTGCAGGCGGCAGCGCGCGAACACGGATTAAAAGTTTTGCTGGATATCGTGCCCAATCACATGGTGCTTAGTGAAGTCAACCCATGGTGGGATGATCTGCTGGCTTATGGTCCCGACAGCCAGTATTTCGAATACTTTGATATTTTTCCGCTCTCCAATTCAAAGCGCTGGAAAATATGCCTCAGTGTTCTGGGTGAGCCCTATGGAGATGTGCTGGAGAAAAAACAGTTCTCTATCGATCTCTCTACCGGCAAGCCAAGGCTGAAGTATTTTGAGCAGACATGGCCGCTAAACATTGCCTCCTGGAAGTTCCTTCTTCCTGAGAATACCGAGGTAAAGCAGACATTCGCTGAATTGTCGGAATCTCACGGCGATTTTATCCGCGAGCAGATCGAGGCTATTTCTAATGATCCCCAACGCATGCATGAGCTTGTGGATGCGCAATATTATCGTCTCGCGTGGTGGAAGCTGGAGGGCGAGATTGTTAACTACCGCCGCTTTTTTAATATCGGCACGCTTATCGGGATTCGCGTGGAGAATGAAAAAGTTTTCAATGCGACGCATCAGCGCATTCAGGAAATGATAAGTGCGGGCGAACTGGATGGAGTCCGCGTCGATCATCCGGATGGTCTGCACGATCCTGAGGAATACTTTGAGCGCGTCCGCAAAATGATCCCGGAAGGTCGGATCTTCGTGGAAAAAATTCTCGATACCGAAGAATCCCTTCCTGCGGAGTGGCCGGTAGACGGTACGGTGGGTTATGATTTTTTAGGGAAGCTTGATCGTCTTTGGATGGATGAACACAAGGCTGATACGCTGACAGCGGCTTATTTTGATTTCACCGGTGAGTCGGTGAACTTTCCCGCGTTGGTTCGGGAGAAGAAGCGCCAGATCATTGATGCGCATTTCCGCGCAGATCTTGGGCGTATGACAGAGCTGGGTTTTACAATCGCGCAAAGTGATTATCACACGCGCGATTTAAGTCCTCGACAGATTCATCAGGCTATTCGTGCGCTTACGATCGTATTGCCGGTTTATCGCACCTATCGGTCCAAATCGCATCAGGAAGTTTCAGAAATCGATAGCAAAATTTTTAAGGATGCATTCGAGTCTGCGCGCGTAAACGCTCCCGAAGTGGAAAAACGGGTTTTCGATTTTCTACATTCTGTTTTTCACTCGGATTTATCCGATCCGCTACAGGAAGAGTTTGTCGCAAAATGGCAGCAACTTACGCCAGCCGTCATGGCAAAGGGCGCGGAAGATACCACCTTCTATTGTTACGACCGTCTGGTCTCGTGCAATGAAGTGGGTGCGCAACCTTCCATGCTCGGAATTTCTACCGAGAAGTTTCATCAGTTCTGCGCGGCTATGGCGAGTCGCCGCCCTGGCAATCTGCTTGCAACTTCCACCCATGACAATAAGCGCAGTGAAGATGTCCGTGCCCGCATTTCCGTAATAAGTGAGATGCCTGACAAGTGGGCTTCCGCCCTGCATGAGTGGTCGAAACAGAATGAACCTGCCTGGAAAGGAAGGGCGCCGGACCGTCACGCGGAATACCTGCTTTACCAGACCCTGGTCGGCGCATGGCCGATTTCCAAAGACCGGTGCTGGAACTACATGCTCAAGGCATGTCGCGAAGCAAAGCTCGCGACGTCCTGGCATGAGCCGAACGAGTCCTACGAACAGTCGATCAAAGAATTTACCGAAGGCGTCATGGATGATCCTGTATTCATGAAGATGCTCGCGGAATTTACCCAGCCTCTGATTTTAGTGGGTAGAATTAACAGTCTGGCACAGACATTGATCAAGCTGACAGCACCCGGAATTCCTGATTTTTATCAGGGAACGGAACTTTGGGATTTAAGTCTCGTGGATCCTGACAATCGCCGCCCGGTGAATTTTTCCTCACGCGGAAAACTGCTTGAACAAGCAAGGCAGCAAAAGAAATGGAATTCGCTCACGGATTGGGATTCGGGAATACCAAAGCTTTGGATGATCGATCGCGTTCTTCAGGTCCGCAAGGATTTCGCATCGTGCTTTGGCGCGGAGGGGACGTATCGTCCACTCACTGCGCAGGGTTCGAAGCTTGGCCATCTTTTTGGTTATCTTCGCGGAGACCGCATCATGGTGCTCGTACCTCGCTTTACTTTTACTCTCAATGGCAAATGGGAGGATACCGCAGTGTCACTTCCTGAAGGAACGTGGAAAAATATTTTTACGGAAACCGACTTAAGCGGAGACGTGGAAGCGGAAAGCATTTTTGGCGGATTTCCTGTTGCACTTTTGATAAAACAATGAGCACAGCATCTAAAGAATTCGCGCTATGGGCACCCGCAGCGGGCACGGTTTCTCTGGTAAGGGATGGTGAAGCTCTTCCCATGAATCGCGACGAAGGAGGGTGGTGGCGCATCGTCCTGTCGCCGGGGGAAGAGGAAATTCGCTATCGTTTTTCCATTGATGACGGACCTCCGATTCCTGATCCTCGTTCGCCATGGCAGCCGGAGGGAATTCATGGTGCATCCAGTTTTCTGCCCGAAAAGAAATCCGTTGCTAAGAAATCTCCGTTCCGCGGGGCGCCATTATCGGAAGCGGTATTTTACGAGCTTCATGTGGGGACGTTTACTCCCGAGGGAACCTATGAAGCGCTGGCGATGAAGCTTCCTTATCTGGCCGATCTTGGGATCACGCATATTGAATTGATGCCGCTCGCCACTTTTCCCGGGAATTGGGGGTGGGGATATGATGGCGTGAGCCTTTATGCCCCGCATCCTGCCTATGGAACTCCGGCGGCACTCAAAAAACTTATCCAGGATGCGCATGCACTGAATATCGCAGTGATTCTGGATGTGGTTTACAATCATCTCGGTCCAGACGGAAATTATCTTCCGCAATATGGACCGTATTTCACTGACCGCTGGAAAACTCCGTGGGGAGATGCGCTGAATTTCGATGGCGCTGAGAGCGATGAAGTTCGGAAATTCTTTTTTGATAACGCGATCATGTGGTTGCGGGATTATGAATTTGATGGT
Organism: Chthoniobacterales bacterium; assembly: GCA_039918055.1. Classification (GTDB taxonomy): domain Bacteria; phylum Verrucomicrobiota; class Verrucomicrobiia; order Chthoniobacterales; family JBDTJR01; genus JBDTJR01. The sequence goes on along the minus strand of JBDSIH010000285.1, from coordinate 4,328 downwards.
CTGCGTCTGGATGCCGTGCATGCCATCACCGATATGGGAGCCACGCACTTCCTTGAGGAGCTAATGACAAACATTGCGCAGTATGGTGTAAGAGAAGGGCGTGAGTTTTTCATTGTCGCCGAAAGTGATCTCAATGATCCGCGGCTCGTTCGGGATACGACCGTTGGAGGATATGGGATCAATGCGCATTGGAGTGATGATTTTCACCATGCGCTGCACGCGTATTTCACTGGCGAGCAGGAGGGTTATTACAGCGATTTCGGAAAGCTCAGCCAGGTCGCAAAGGCGCTGAAACAGGGATATGTGTATGATGGCGAGTTTTCTCCTTTTCGCAAAAGACGCCATGGGCGCGCACCGGCGGAAGTGAAACCTTCGCAACTTGTTGTTTTCAATCAGAACCATGATCAGGTCGGAAACCGCGCCTTTGGGGAGCGATTGAGCATGATGCTGGACTTACCGAAACTGAAATCTATTGCGGCACTAACGCTGCTGAGTCCGTTTATTCCCATGCTCTTCCAGGGAGAGGAATGGGGAGCGGGAACGCCGTTCCAGTATTTTACCAATCATCCCGATAAAAAACTGGGCAGGCTTGTGACGAAGGGACGCCGTTCGGAATTTTCCGCATTTAACTGGAAGGATGCGAAAATTCCTGACCCGCAGGCGGAGAGGACTTTTAAAACATCCAAGCTTCAGTGGAAGGAAATTGAAGCGGAGAAGCATCAGGAACTCTTACAGTGGTACAAGGCACTGATCCGCATACGACAGGCGCCTGGCATGCTTGCATCGGAAAATGTGGATATCCAGTTTGATGAAAAGAGAAAGTGGCTCGTTCTGAAAAATGGTAAAACGCTTGCGCTGTTTAATTTAGATAATGGCGCTCAGAGTATTCCAATGCCGCCTGGGGATTGGAAAATAGAAATGGCTTCCCATTCTGAAGTGCTTTCGCTCAAGGAGCCTCTGCCCGCATTCGCAACGGTGATTTGTTCTTAAAAGCATACATCCGCACACCAGTCGCCCGGCGAACTATTTAACCATGAAAACTCTTACTTCGACTATAGCTGCAGTTATGATCCTTGGCAGTTTTGCCCAGGCACAAAATACAGTCGTCACGACGACTACTCCGGTAACCGCCGCGACAACCGCCGCAGGCACAGTGACCACTTTTGATCCCACGGGTCAGATTATTTCTGTAACAAGTTCCGGCGCAACCGCTCCGGTGAGTTACACTTACAGCAAGAGCACAACTATTGTTGACGATGCAGGAAATCCCGTATCGGTGGAAGTCGTGAAAAGTGGAGCGCCGGTTACCGTTTATTATTCCAAGAGCGGAGAGCAAATGGTCGTATCCAAAATGGTCGTGCGTAAAGTTCCTGTCGTAGATGAAACGACAACAACGACTACCACTACGACCACCAAGTAGATCATCGAAATCCTTTCGCTATGACAAATAAGGATTCGGACGGACTGTGGTACAAGCGGGCCGTCATTTACGAATTACATGTCCGGTCCTTTTATGATGCAAACGGCGATGGGATTGGTGATTTTCAGGGGCTAAAATCCAAGCTTGGTTATCTTAAAGATCTTGGCGTTACGGCGCTATGGCTGCTTCCGTTTTATCCATCGCCACTTCGGGATGATGGTTATGACATAGCCGATTATTTTTCCGTTCATCCGAATTACGGAACGCTGGATGACTTTAAGGAATTTCTCGCAGCAGCGCATGCGCTCGGGCTTCGGGTCATTACCGAGCTTGTTATTAATCACACGTCAAACCAGCACGCGTGGTTTCAGCGTGCGCGAGAATCTCCGCCCGGATCTCCGGATCGCGATTTATATGTCTGGAGCGATACACCGCACCGCTTTGAAGACGCGCGCATTATCTTCAAGGACTTCGAAACCTCGAACTGGGCATGGGATCCCGTGGCGAAGGCTTATTACTGGCATCGCTTTTACTCACACCAGCCGGATTTGAATTTTGACAGTCCTCGTCTCCGCGATGCCATTTTCGAAGTGATTGATTTCTGGCTGGAGCTGGGAGTCGATGGGATGCGCCTGGACGCAGTGCCTTATCTTTATGAGCGGGAGGGAACGACTTGTGAGAACTTGCCGGAAACCCACGCCTTTCTTCGCGAACTCCGCCGTCATGTGGATGAGAAGTTTTCCGGACGTATGCTATTGGCGGAAGCGAATCAATGGCCTGAGGATGCCGCCTCTTATTTTGGAAAGGGCGATGAATGCCAGATGGCATTTCATTTTCCGTTGATGCCCCGCCTTTTCATGGCCGTGCAGATGGAAGATCGGTTTCCCATCATTGACATTCTCGAGCAGACACCGCCCATCGCAGAAAACTGCCAGTGGGCGATCTTTTTGCGTAATCACGATGAGTTGACACTTGAGATGGTGACGGATGAGGAGCGGGATTACATGTATCAGATTTATGCGCAGGACCCGCGCGCGCGCATCAATCTCGGAATCCGCCGTCGTCTTGCACCTTTGCTGGGAAATAACCGGAAAAAAATTGAACTAATCAATGCATTGCTCCTGTCTCTGCCTGGAACGCCGATTATTTACTACGGCGATGAGATCGGCATGGGAGATAATTTTTATCTTGGAGACCGCAATGGCGTTCGCACGCCCATGCAGTGGAGTGCGGATCGAAATGCCGGATTCTCGCAATGCAATCCGCAGCAACTTTTTTTGCCGGTCATCATTGATCCCGAGTTTCATTACGAAGCCATCAATGCAGATACGCAGCAGAAGAATCTTTCCTCTCTGTATTGGTGGATGCGCCGTATGTTGACGATCCAGCAGGGACATCCCGTTTTTTCCGAGGGCACGATTGAGTTTCTTTCTTCAGACAATGCAAAGATTCTGACTTTTTTGCGTCAAAGCAAAGACGAGACCGTGCTTGTGATTGCGAATCTTTCCCGGTTTGCACAGGCGGTGCGGCTTGATTTGTCCAGGTATAAAGGACGTGTGCCTGAGGAGTTGTTTGGAGGGAATGCTTTTCCCGAAATTACGGAGACTCCCGGAATTTATACGATTGGGCCATACGGATTTTATTGGTTAACTCTTGCCCCGCCATCCGCAGAGTCTGCATTGCAGAATGCCTATGAGCCACCGAGTTTGCTGGGAGAGTCTGTCTGGTCAGAATCCTTGAAGAGCCAGTTGGAGGTAAGTATTCTTCCGCGGTATTTGCGATCCTGCCGATGGTTTGGAGATAAGCACCGAAATTTCAGAGCGGTGCGGATTGTTTCGGATTTTACCAGGCCGCAGGGCAACGACGCGGTTCGCATTGTTTTGCTCGAAGTTTCGTTCATGGAAGGGCTTTCCGCGATACAGATATTGCCACTGGCTATTTGCGAGGAAAAGAAAGCAGATGCCGAGATTGTAAAAGCAAAAATCGCTCAATTTTCTGACGGACATTTTTTATATGATGCCCTCTATGTCCCTGAATTCCGGAAGGATCTGTTTGATATTGTCTCAAATGGAACGGAATGGCGTGATGCATCCGCAAGCATTCAGGGTTATGATTTACCGGGCGCGGAATCGAAAGGAACACCCACACAGTCGAAACTTCAGGATGGCGAGCAATCCAATACCTCGTTGATTTATGATAAGAAGTGGATGCTTAAACTTTTCAGACGATTCGAACCCGGTCCGGAGCCGGAAGCGGATATTTTACGTGCGCTCGCGACAAAAAACTTTGCACACGTTCCTCGCTATGAGGGGGAAATTCGGTGTCGCCTGAAAGATTCGGAGGGCTCAATTGGTGTCCTTACAAGCTATGTGGAGAATCAGGGTGATGGGTGGACTTATACGCTCGACGCGCTGGAACGATTCTTTGAGCGGATTCTCACGCTCCCGGAAGAACAGACGAAGACGGTGGAGGAGTTGGAAGTTATCGGAAATGTTTATCCCGAACGCGTTCGTCAGCTTGGAGTGAGGACGGGGGAATTGCATCAGTGTCTTCAGTCCCTGCCCGGTACGGAATTTACGCCTGAGGCATTTACTATTTTTTATCAACGCTCCACCTACCAAAGTATGCGCAGTCTTGTGCGCAGGACCGAGCTGGAGTTGAAACGTAAGCTTCCCGAATTATCGCCCAAAGCCCAGGAGTCCGCCCGGGTTTGGATGGAAAAAAGCCCCGATTTTATTAAAGCTTACAGCCGATTGCTAAACCGGAAAATTAACGCTACGCGAATTCGTGTTCATGGCGATTATCATCTCGGCCAGGTGTTAAATACGGGTAATGATTTTACGATCATTGATTTCGGGGGAGAGCCCCGCCGCACGCTTGGTGAGCGCCTGCTAAAGCGTTCGCCCCT
>JBDSIH010000284.1:0-4416 GCA_039918055.1 Chthoniobacterales bacterium | reverse complement strand
AGCAACCTCGTTTGAGGGGATGATGCCTAATAATGGAGCAGCGGATACTGTGAAAATTTCCACTGCATCGGCTGTTATGACGGTCGCCGCATCGCATCCCGGCTCACCGGAGAATGAAGAGGTCACGCGGGCGGCAATCCGGATCAGTTATCCCGCGGATCTGAAAGCCTATGTGCCGGAAAAAGGCGTGGTAACGGGAGCTCTCAGCCTCACGGACAAGGAGCATGTATTTCACGAAATCACATTGGGGAACGATGAGCAGCATCCCGCTCTGGGCGTTTACTGGCTCTCAGGGAAAGGCGTGTATCAGAATTTCGTTTTCCGCAAAGAGGGAGACTCGCCAACTTATGAGCGCTGGCCGGTTTATCTGCCTCAGGTATTTGCCGGCGAAAGTCCCCGCGATATTTTAATTTCCGACAAGTCGATTGAGTTACGCTGGCTCACCAACTCCCCGGCTCCGAAGCCCAACCCGACTTTTGTTTCCGCTTTCAGGATGATGGCACCTGATAATACTGAGACGATAAAGAACCTCATCGCCGCTGAAATTACTCCTCTCGACCTTAAAGTCGAAGGCGGAGAAATGTATGGCAACCAAAATGGCTACAATGACATGGAGGGCGCGTATGAAGTCCGAAAAACAAATCCCCTGGTAAAAATTTCCCTGCCAGCCGATCCCCTCGCACGAACGGTTCGGTTGAAAGTATTTGGAATATCCGGTCATGGAGCCATTACCGCACGCCTGAATGGGCAGCCGGTAATTCCGCAGCTCACCGGAGAAGGCGGAATCGCCGATGATCCCCTCGCTCCAATTCGCGAGCAACCCGAAGGTCCGGCAGACATGGCGTTTCTTAGTGTCCCACTTGGTACGCAGCCTCAGACAATCGAAGTCAGTGAGGAACCCGGCGTGCAATTAACTTATCAGACACGTGACACGTGGCGCAGCATTGTCCTTTTCAGCACCCGTACCGGCGCCCGCTATCCGGGTTTCCGTTTTTCTCTCGCGGATGGACACCTCAGAAATATGCGCGCCTATGGCCAGCGGGACTGGGCACTTACCGAGAACCTGATTAACTGGTTCTCGAGCTGCGGATTTTCGCCCGAGCAGATGATCGACCATTTGACGGATTTCGAAATTCTTAAAAATGGCCCATCGGAAGCAGAATTTCGCTATGTCAGCCGCAATGCCACCGAAGGGGTAGAGTCAGAATTTCATGTCCGTATTCCGGCGAATTCTCCCGCAATGCAGATTAATGTGACAGCGACTTTCAAAGTTCTAAAAAGCTGGCCGTATGAAGAGTGTCAGTTTTTTGATATTTTCCCCTTCCGCGGTGTATGGCCCAAGGACTGGTGGTACGACCATGTATTATGGCTGTCCGCCGATGGCCGATCAAAAACACTCAGCACTCTCAAGCGCACGTTTGAGGGGGATAAAGACCTGGTGCGCATGACCGGAGGCGGCTTCTTTGCTTTCTACAGTGCAGATCGCGGCAACATGCTGATGCTGACAAAAAACATCAACAAGGAATTACCCGTGGATTACACCATTTGCGGCAATTACGTAGACTTCCACATGAGTGCGGCATTCCTCGGGCCGGATGGAAAACCTCGTGTGCCGCAGAAGGGATTTTCGACGACGGTGCAATACGACCTTGCGGTCTGGGGCGATAAAAATACGACCAAAGAGCAATTGCTTGAAATCGGGAAGAAAAGTATCGCCGCAGGGCATCTGGTGCTGCCGGAAAAATAAATTTATCCAGCTTTGTTCGCTCTGCTAACCGCCGCTTGTCTCTCGTGAGGCCAAATACCTTTTAGCCAGTTAAGGTTAAGCTATGTACTCCCCCATCGAGCCATTTTCACCACAGAGGGCTTTTGAAATTTATGAATTCATTTTCATGGTGGCATTTCAGCTCGTTTTTATGAGTGCAGCCTGCTCTCCGGTATTTTTAATTGGATGCATCGTAGCACTTTTCATACCTCCAAAAAATAAGCCTGCTTACCACGGCAGAGTGGGGCGTTTTGGATTATTACTTATTACTTTTGTCGTTACATGGGTGCTTTTTAATTCGCTGTGGAGCACCTACATCTGGAGTCATTTTTACTATAGCACGGATTTTCTTTATACGGACTTCCTTCCATACTGGCCGATCACGCAGGGATACATCGATATTCCCTTCGGAAATGAAAAAGGCTACCTTATTGGAATAACGATTACTCAACTACAATTGCTGTGGCTGCTTTTCGCCATAGGAACATGGAGCTTCACGTTTGTATTATATCCATTGCTTCGCAGAATACTCACAGCCTCCGAATCTTATAAATATGTCTTCTCCCATGAATAATCCTGATGTCGTTCTGGTCGGAGCGGGAATTATGAGCGCCACTCTGGCAGTGATCCTGAAAGAACTCGATCCCGGCCTGAATATTCAGATATTCGAAACGCTGGGCAGCGAGGCGCAGGAAAGCTCGAATGCGTGGAACAATGCCGGCACTGGCCATGCGGCACTTTGCGAACTTAATTATACGCCACAGAAAAGCGATGGGAGCATCGATATTTCAAAGGCACTGGAAGTCAATACGGAATTCGATCTCTCGCGTCAGTTCTGGTCTTATCTCGTTAAGAAGGGCGCCATAGACGATCCTCAATCGTTTATCCACTCAGTGCCGCACATGAGCTTTGTTCGCGGTACGGAAAATGTGACTTTCCTTAAAAAACGTTTCGAGACGCTTTCGGCGCATCATTGTTACCAAGGGATGAAATACTCCGATGACAGGAAGCAGATTGAAGATTGGGTGCCGCTGATCATGGAAGGGCGTGATCCTGCGGATATTGTTGCCGCGACAAGGATGGAGACGGGGACGGATGTAGATTACGGTGCGCTCACTCGAAACTTGTTGGCATCGCTGCATGGCAAAGAGGGATTCTCCATTCACTTTTCTCATCAGGTAAAGGATCTGCACCGGGATGGAGCAAACTGGATCGTAAAGGTGACCGACGAAAAAAGCGGCGCGCATCGGGAGGTAAAAACCCGATTCGTTTTTCTCGGAGCGGGCGGTGCCTCGCTGCATCTGCTGCAAAAATCAAAAATTTCCGAGGGACACGGCTACGCCGGATTTCCCGTAAGCGGTGTCTGGCTACGCTGCGATGATCCTGCGCTCTCCTCCCGACACAATGCAAAGGTGTACGGCAAGGCCTCGGTCGGGTCGCCGCCAATGTCCGTGCCACATCTCGACACGCGCCGCATCGAGGGAAGCACTTCGTTGCTTTTCGGTCCCTATGCGGGATTTTCCACGAGATTCCTCAAGCATGGATCGTTGACGGATTTCTTCGGATCCATCGATCCACGCAATATACTGCCGTTGCTCGCCGTCGGAAGGGACAATATCCCGCTTACGGAATATCTGATTGGCCAGGTTTTCGAATCTTCAGAGGAGCGCTTTGCTTTGCTCCGCGAATTTTTCCCCAATGCAAAGCCCGATGACTGGAGACCCGAAATAGCGGGCCAACGTGTACAGATTATCAAGAAGGATGCGAAACATGGTGGCATTCTTCAATTTGGCACAGAGCTTGTCGGCGCAGCAGATCATTCCATCATTGCGATGCTTGGCGCATCCCCCGGTGCATCCACGGCGGTGTGGATAATGCTGGAGGTGATTTCCCGCTGCTTCGCAGAAAATCTGAAGAACGGATGGGGCGACAAACTGAAACTGATGATTCCTTCCTACGGTCAATCCCTTAAGGAGAATGCTGCGCTTTGCCGGCAGGTGCGTGCAGATACGGCAGCCGTGCTGCATCTTCACGACATTTAGTTTTTCGCACTATCGCCAACGCGGACGGAAAAGCCCGATGGCCAGAATGGAGGCGGATCGGAAATTGCTGCAGCCAGCCAGCCAATCTGCTCTTCGTAAAGCATGTGCGCCTCTATGAACCGCTTCCATGCCAACTCGCGATCAACCACCAGAGAGATGCCCGCCGCTGCAAGCAGTCTGCATGCTGTATCATATTCCTCCCGTGTCACGTGCATCAGACCCGGATCCCGCGTCGGACTAATGGGAGTTCCCCGCATAGCCGTGTGAATATTCCGGATGGCTTCTACGCCGCAGTCGAAGCATACCTTGCCGCCCTCTCCCGCTTTGTCCACGGAGGAAATCATCAGCGCAAGTGCATCCAGAAAAGCGCCGAAAGCGCACACCCAAGATTGATTGGGCGTCAGGGGACGCACCACACAAATGATGGGCAGAAAGCTTCTCGCGTGGGAGAGATTGCGGAAAAAATTCTCCCAATTTTCCCAGATGCCATTGAGCTCATCTCTCCGGTCATTGCGACAAAACCAATGCAGCAACTCTGCGCCGGAGGGTGAAGCTCCCGTGCGCGCATAAATCCAGGATACACGCTCCCCGCGCTCACGGAGAATTTCC
>JBDSIH010000283.1:0-3152 GCA_039918055.1 Chthoniobacterales bacterium | reverse complement strand
AATGATGTAAGCCTCATGGAAACATTGGAGGCAAGACTGAGACTTCGGGAAAAGCCGCACACTCGGGCAGTGATGCGGCAGGACTGGGAACATTTACTTTTTCTCCATTGGCGGCTGCCTGCGGAGGCGGTACAGCGCACGCTGCCGGAGGGACTTTATGTCGATACCTTCGATGATTCGGCATGGGTTGGCGTTGTTCCTTTTGCAATGCGCAATGTTCGTCCTGTTTATCTTCCACCTGTTCCGGGGATTTCCAATTTTCTGGAGCTGAATGTCCGCACCTATGTGCACGATGGGAAAAATAATTACGGCGTGTGGTTTTATTCCCTCGAGGCCAATCAGGCGCTGGCCGTCTGGGCGGCGCGGAAATTTTTTAATCTCAATTACCTCTCTGCGAAAATGCAGATGCGTGAAGATGGCGGCGATATTATCTATTCGAGTCAACGCACACAGGGAGACCTACAGCAGTTTCACTATCGCAGTACCGGTATTGAACATCTTGCTGCACCGGGTTCGCTGGAATTTTTTCTGATCGAACGGTATCTCCTCTTTTCCCTTACACGCAGACAGGAACTCCGCCACGGAAGGGTTCATCATAGCCCTTATCTAATTTCTACGGCGGAGGCCGATAGCTGGAGCGCATGGGGAGTCGGTGCGGCAGGGCTTCCCGAACCGCAAAGCCAGCCGGATTCCATTCTCTACAGCAAACTTTTAAGGGTAAATATCTTCGGATTGACAACCGATGCAGGAAGTCAAACGTAGTAGGTATTGCATGGAAACAAAACTACCTACGGAAATTCCCGTCATGGTCCTCACGGAAGTGAGTCTGTTTCCCAATGCCATGCTGCCCCTTTATATTTTCGAGCCCCGCTATCGGGAAATGCTGAAAATCGCTCTGGAAACTGACCGCCTCTTCGCGGTCGCGATGCCTCGCGGCGAAACCGAGGTCTGTGAAATTGCCGGTGCGGGGTTGATCCGCGCCTGTGTGACCAATACCGATGGAACCTCAAACCTTATCCTCCAGGGAGTTCAGCGTGTGCGCTTTGTCGGTTGGAGACAGCTGACGCCTTTTCGCATCGCCATTACGGAACGCCTTAAATCGACGAATAAAGTATCCCCAGAAACATTACCCCTCATCGCAAAAATTCAGGCAATATGTATTCAACTGCGGGACGATGGCTTTGATTTCCCCAAACAGTTTGACTCCTACCTCACCAAAGGTGCGGATGCGGATATATTCAGCGATGTGATCAGTTCCATTCTTGTTCAGGATTCCGTCGTGCGCCAGTCGTTGCTGGAGGAATTGAATGTCACCGTGCGCCTGAAGAACCTCCTCGCGTTTTTACAGTCAGAGCTGAAAAAATAACGGGTACACTCTCACGGACTTGACGGCTTAATCCGCAGGAAGTCATCATGCGCTTCATGAAACTCCCAGTCCTGCTTTCCGCGCTTGCTCTATTTGTTGGTCTGTCCGCCTGCACGACGACAAAGGATCCCGCCATGGATCGCCGCGTGGGGGAACAGTGGCTTGCTCCTCACAATCAGGCTCCGGGCATTAATCTCTCCGGTCGCTGGCATTCGGATGAACTGGGTAATGCCGCATTCGTGCAGGGTCATGCGCGAATCAACGGCCAGCTGGCGCAATACACCGTTTACGGACGTGCGAGCGGCACGAAGGCTTATCTCCTCCTTAGCGATGGAACTCGCAACTACTCTGCCATTCTTTCCATGGCGAACAAGAATGAGATGACGGGATTTTACTCCACTTCAGTGCCATTTAATCCTGCCAATCAGAAGGTTCTTCACTTCCGGCATCTGTAACTGCGGGCTACTTGATTCCGGTAACGAGGATCGTCTGAAAATTCGGCGCCGCTTTTTCCCGGGCCACGACGCTGACTTCGATCTGCTGGAAATTCGCCTTGTGAAGCATTTGTTGGAATTCGACTTCCGAGAACCCAAGCCAGATATGCGCGTAGAGTTCCCGCGCCTGATCATAGCTATGGCTGGCGAGATCGAGAATAAGGATGCGCCCACCCGGACGTAGAATCCGCAACGCCTCATCGACCGCACGCTGTGGGCGGGCGGCATGGTGCAGAGCCTGACTGAACAGGACGAGATCCACGCTGTTATCGTCAATCGGAGGCTCTTCAATATCGCCAAGACGGTATTCCAGATTCTTGAATCCGTTTTCCCGCGCTACCTGGGAACCGAACTCCACCATTTTTTCCGAACTGTCGATGGCGATGACTTTTTTGGCGGTCCGGGCAAGCAACTGGGAAAGCGTGCCCTCGCCCGCGCCCATGTCGGCGATAACCATTGGTGGCAAAAGTCGGAGCAATCCATAGGCAAGCGCCTGCCAGGATCGACCGGGGATATAAGTACGACCAAATTTTCCGGCGAGCCGGTTAAAGTATTCCGCCGCCTTATCTTTGCGTTTCCTTAAAGTAAGGGCCAATGCGAGCTGGTCCTGGGGAGTTTCAAAGATTTCCGCCTCAGCCGCTTTTAGTAAGGCATGCAGGGCCGGATCCTCTGTAGCGGAGGTCAGATAAAAGATATTTTTACCCACCCGGCGGTCAAAAACCCACCCGGCGCGTTTGAGTTGACCCAGATGAGCCGAGATGCGAGACTGCCCCATTCCCAAAATTTCCTGGAGTTCGGCAACCGTCAGCTCCTCCTTGAGGAGCAACAGGATACGCAATCTCGTAGGGTCGCTTAAGACACGAAGCGATTTGACAATTGACGGCATGGCACTAATTGATATATCCGAATATGTTGATAAGTAAATAATCTATCTATGTCACGACGCTATATTTTCTCTTCAGAATCGGTTGGCGAAGGCCACCCCGATAAAGTTTGCGATACCATCTCCGATGCAGTGCTGGATGCCTGTCTTGCACAGGACAAAAACAGCCGCGTTGCCTGCGAAACATATGCCAAGAGCAATATTGTTGTCGTCGGCGGCGAAATCACCACAAAGGCAAAACTCGACTACACGCAGATCGTTCGCGATGCGATTCGTGAAATCGGTTATGTAAATGACGATGACGTGTTCCATGCGGACAAGGTATTCGTCATGAATATCATCACGGCGCAAAGCCCTGACATTGCTCAGGGTGTGGATGCCCGCAAGGTCAAAGGCAAAAAGACTGCCG
>JBDSIH010000282.1:0-3976 GCA_039918055.1 Chthoniobacterales bacterium | reverse complement strand
GATCCGCATCTGTTCGATCCGCGCTGCGATCTTGAAGAGACCGTGACGCATCTGCGAAAGCTTCCGGGCATCGGCGAATGGACGGCGCAATATATCGCCATGCGTGCGCTCGGAGAGAGCGATGCGTTTCTCGCTGCTGATATCGGCGTGCAAAATAAATTTGCCTTGCATGGAAAGCGTCTCACCGCTTCCGAACTGCTGGCTCGCGCCGAGCGCTGGCGTCCGTGGCGGGCGTATGCGGTATTACACCTCTGGATGGCGGACATTCCCAAGCTCACAAAAAGAAAATCACTATGAAATTACGCCTGGAAAAATGGACAGCTCCCATAACCACACTATTACTCGTCACAGACAGTGACGGCATTCTCCGCGCACTGGAATTCGGCAATCTGGAAACCCGTATGGACCGCCTGCTTCGCAATCACTACGGTGACTATACGCTTGAGGAAGGCTCGGCGCCCGCTCCGCTCAAACGCGCGCTCACCGCTTATTTCAAAGGCGAACTCGATGCGCTCAATGCCGTGCAGACAGCGACGGGCGGCACGCCATTTCAGCGTGAGGTCTGGGCCGCGCTGCGCAAAATTCCCGCAGGCACTACAATAAGCTACGGAAAGCTCGCCGCGAACATTGGGCGCAACGAAGCCAGCCGCGCAGTAGGAGCCGCGAACGGCGCAAATCCCATCGGCATCGTAGTGCCGTGCCATCGGGTGATCGGCGCAAACGGCTCCCTCACCGGCTACGGCGGCGGCCTTCCTCGCAAGAAATGGTTATTGGATCATGAAATCCGCTTCCGAGAAGCACCGGCTTCTGAACGTTTGCTTTAAGTAACCCTCGCCCCGATTTGCCGCTTATGATGCATTTCAATAATCTAAAGCTTCTATGAGTGCCTCCTCTCACCCTTTTTTTAGAAAAACCCGTTTGCGATTCAGTGGGCGGGAAGATTAATTCCGTGACAAAGTAATACTATGATCAGCGCGATCTTTAAATTATTTCTAACCGTGCTATAAATTCGATATGCCCCAGCCTACATCGCGATTAGTCCAGATTCCCCGCGATGCCTTAGTCGATCTGCTTGCCGAAGCGGGAAGGGAAGAGACACCGGAGGAATTTCTAAATCAGCAACATCTCCGTGCAGTGATTGAAAAAGGAGACAATTTTCAGAAACGTGCGCGCGCCGCATATTGGAGCCGTTTCTGGCTGGCCTTATCTGCGGCCGTTTCGCTGGTTTCTCTTTTTGCAACGCAGAGCAGGGAAGATTTAATTTGCGTAATCGTGCTGGGTGCAATGACGGTGGTCGAGGTCAAGGTCTACCAATGGTTTCTCGAGGGCGATAACCGTGCGCCAGTCTGGGGATGGTATAACCAATGTCTCTTTTCCTTTCTCTTCCTCATTTACGGATCTTATCATTTTCTCGCAGTTTCCGAACCGTCGGAAATTATTAAAGATCTGGGTCCTGCTGTCGGAAGCCTTTATGTTAACATGTCCCGGCTATTCTATGCCGCCATCGGTATTGGCGGTGCAATCGGCCAATTTATTCTCGCCCTTTATTACCGGAGCAGTATTCCACACGGAAAAAAGCCCGCCTAAACGACTGTTACATATTAAACTCCCTGCACCCATTGTATGATTAAACGTCTGATCCCCGCTTTTACATGTGTCCTTCTTGTCGCCGGATGCGTAAACCCCATCGATCCGCTCGGCAAAATTGGCAAAGGCCCGGAGCCACGTCCGGTAAAACCCAAACCTCAGCTTAATGAAAAATTTGCATGGGGAATCTCGACCTCCAGCTATCAATACGAGGATCCTGCGGTAAAACCGGGAGATAAGTATTACTTCCAGACGGATTGGGATATTTCCATCAAACAAGGCAAGGCTCCTCCAAAAGGAAATGCGCTCTATACCTGGACGCATTTCGACAAGGATCTCGAAGCACTCAAGAAGATCGGGGTTACCCATTACCGCTTCAGCATCGAGTGGGCGCGCGTGGAACCGCAGCCTGGTGTTTACAACGAAGCGGCGATCCGCCGTTACGCCGAGATGGCCCGTAAGCTCAAGGAAGCGGGTATCGAACCCGTCATCTGCCTCTGGCATTTCACCTTCCCTTCATGGCTGTACGATATGAAGCATCCCGGTCAATCCAACTGGCTGCATCCGATGGCGCGTTCGCACTGGAATGCCTACGTAAACCGCATGGTGCGTGCCACCGCTCCCTATACCAAATATTACGCTCCGCAGAATGAACCGAACGGCCAGATCACGACTGCCTACATTGTCGCCGCATGGCCTCCGGGTATGACGCTCGCTTTCGGTCATTACTGGAAAGCCATTGATGCGAGTACCGCGATGTTCCGCGATGCGGCCACACGCATTAAAGCGATCAAGCCTTCGGCCAAGGTGGTCAGCGTGGAAGCGCTCCCCTGGTGGAACCGCGCCCCACTTGATCCGGGCGGTTTGATTTATAACACCATGATTCATGGCAACGTTGATCACCTCGATCGCGTGTATGACGTCTGTGATATTATTGGCTTCAACTACTACTACTCCCAAACTCCCGGCCCCCTCTCCTTACTCGCCGAGCCCTACAGACATGGTCCTAATTTCACGTCGATGGGGTGGACGATTAATCCCGACGGTCTCTATAATGAAATCCGCCGCGTTGGCGACCGCTATGGCAAACCGATGATGATTACCGAAAACGGCATCGCCGCGAAGAATGACAAAAAGCGCATCTGGTATATGCAGAACCATATCAATGCCATTGGCCGCGCCATCAAGGACGGGTATGACATTCACGGTTATTTCGCGTGGTCGCTCGCGGATAATTATGAATGGCACTACGGATACAAAGCCTTTTTCGGCCTCGCAAAGATGGATCCGCAGACTTACGTGCGCGTGCTAAAACCCTCGGCGCGGGTATTCTCCAAAATGATTAAGGACAACCCCACCGTGCGGGGCGTATCTAAAATTCCGCCAAGCCCGGCCTCGGAGGAATAGTTACTTTCGGTCAATCATTCACAAGCACGATGCGGTAGCGCGCCTTGCCGGAGCGAAGGTGCTCGAGCGCATCGTTTACCCTGGACATGGGGAAGTTTTCCGTAATGGGCGCGATGGAGTGGCGCGCGCTGAACTCCAGCATAGTGCTCATTGCCGAGGGGCTGCCGGTCGGTGATCCGGAAATGGACTTCTGACCAGAGATAAGGCCGAACGCAGGCACTTCAAGCGGCTTCAGCACGGCACCCAGGACATGAAGCCGACCCTTCGGCGCAAGCATCTCGAGCAATCCGGGAACATCCAGCGGAACATTGATGGTGGAAATGAGAAGATCCAGACTTCCCGCGAGTTTTTTCAAGGCGCCGTCCCGCTTTGTATTGTGGACATGATGCGCGCCGAGCTTGCGGGCCTCCTCCTCCTTGCTGTCGCTCGTGGTGAAGGCGTGAACCTCGCATCCCCATTTATTCGCAAACTGCAAAGCCATATGGCCGAGGCCACCGATACCGATGACCCCCACGCGGGCAGTGGCGGGAATATTAAACTCAAGAAACGGAGCAAATACAGTGATGCCGCCGCAAAGCAGAGGGCCGGTTTTTGCGAGATCCAGCGCATCCGGCAACGGGCGGACCCACGGCCATTGGCAACGCAGGCGATCGGCAAAACCTCCGTACCTTCCCACGATGGTGCCCTGTGTATTCGCGCAAAGATTTTGAGAGCCCGAAAGGCATTCGTGACACGAAAGGCAGCTATAGGCAGTCCAGCCGATCCCAACCCGCTGGCCGATCTTGAGGCCCTTGGCCCTCTCGCCCAAAGCAACTATGGTACCCACCGCTTCATGACCGGGAACGAACGGGTATTGGGACATACCCCAGTCGTTATCAAGCATGGAAAGATCAGAGTGACAGACGCCACAATGCGTGACCTTTATTTCCACTTCTTCCAGCCCGAGTTCGCCAGGATCATAATCAAAGGGCTTCAAGGGAGC
>JBDSIH010000281.1:0-3749 GCA_039918055.1 Chthoniobacterales bacterium | reverse complement strand
GACCGGAGAAATTCCCTTCTGAAGAATATTCTGGAGAAAAGCCACATCCACTACGGCCTGTTCTGAATTTATGAGAGGCAGCTGCCGGATTCCTTTCTCCGTCATGATGGCAAGAATTTCCGCCTGGGAAATTCCCTGCGATGCGGTGATTGGCTTGACGATTTTTCCGTCCACGCCTTTTGAGAAAACGGTCTGGATTCCATCATCTGCCGTTTTCCCTCCGAGGATGGCGCGGCGGATATCGCCATCGGTAATAGTTGCAAGCAGGTGCCCACGCTCATCAATAATCATCGCGATGCCCTTGCTGTTTTTATTGATACAGGCGAGAGCCTCCCGGATGGAGGAGTTTGAGCTGATGGTTAACAAACTTAGATCCACAAATTTATTTAGGTTGGGCGGGAACGCCGTAGACGGTCGTATCCGGGGGAACGTCCTTTATGACAACGGCACCCGCGGCAATGACGGCATTCGAACCTACGGTGACGCCCTGAATAATAAGCGCCCCCATGCCGATCTGCGCGCCGGTTCCGATGGTGACTCCACCCGCAAGCTGGCTGCCCGGAGCCAGATGCACATGGTCGCCGATAACGCAGTGGTGATCCACGCGGCATCCCGTATTAAGAATGACATTATTCCCAATCTGCGAACCGGTGCCCACGAGGGAACCGGCCAGCACCATGTAGCCTTCCTCAAAAGTCACCGAAGGAGAAAGAATCGCCGAAGGATGAACGGCGGAAAGTGTTTTAAAACCCAGCGCTTTTACTTTTTCAAAAACGCGGGCACGCACGCCGCCATCGGCAAATCCACCAATGCCCATAAAGACATGCGTAATGCCTTTCTGAAAAAATTCGGGCAGCAAAGCATCCGATCCTGCAATGGGTATACCGGCGACCGTCGAGCCATGGCGGGATTTATCCTCATCAAGAAAAGCGACAACTTCCACTTCCTTGCGGATGCGAAAAATTTCAAGAAGCACTTCGGCGTGGCCGCCAGCTCCGATTCCTATGGCCTGGATCATTTTGATTTGGAAGCGTCCTCCTCCTGAACGAGAAAGAGTTTTGAAAAGCGCTCAATAATTAATTCCACCGCGTCGCGGGAGGCGTGTCGCCCGTCGTCATGGTAAAGATCATGGTAAATAAAAGCTTCAAAGCTTGGGAGATAGTGGACATTCGGAAACTCGCGATGCAGATGCCCCGCCACGGTGCGCAATTGGGCTTTGCTCTCCATATTCGCAAGCACGACGTCCCAATCCCGAAACGTACGCTCCAGGCTGACGGGGGATACGGTGAGTAAAACATGTTTGTCCGGATACTTTGCGAAGATGAGTTCGCAGACGCGTTTAATGTTTTCGTAATCATCCTGAAAACTCGACAGATGAAAGTCCGCGGCCTTTCCGCCACCGCCCGCGCCGGGGTAGCTGCAGGCATGATACTGCGGGTCCTTCTGGTTGCGCCATGTCTCAATGAGACCCAGCGTAATGACATACACATCCGCTTTTTCAATTCCCTCACGCACACAGTTGTCGATCTTCTGGCTGATATCCACCAGATCCTTGAAATCGAGCGCGAAGACATTCCGGCGATGCGGATCCTGCCAGACGACATCGGTTCCGAGCGATTTATTGATCGGTGCGCCTTCCACTTTCCAGAAACTGGATTCGGGAAAATGTTTTCCGGCAAAAGCATTTTCGAATTCCTGGCGGATCGTAAAAGTGTCGTAGTGATTAATGTTTTCGGAATCCGGCAGTAAGTTGGCGATACACCGGGTTTCGTCGAACTGGATACCCGCGTATTTGGGATAAACCTGAAATCCACGGCGCGTAAGCGCATCGCGGATCTCTACGGCGAAGCAACTGCCCATCGTAAAAATTCTGGAGTCCTTTGAAATGATCGGTTCCGGCCTTACGCCGAAAGCGCGGCCACGTGCGGACTTGCGCCAGATGATGTTCGGTTTTCCAATGCGGAAACATTTGTTGGCATATTCCAGAGTGGCGCTGCGGCTCTTCGCATACCGGAGTTGTGTTTCCACGCTGGTGGAGTTGGGGTTATCGGTCACCGCGCCGTTAAAGCGTTCCGGGTGCCACCAGATATCGAGAAAGTTGCGGATCTTGTCGCGCAGTGAAGAACGGGAAAGACTTTTGCGCAGCGTTTCCTCACCGGAGGCGAAGCACCCCATCTTCACATAATTATTTCCCTGCCATTCGCGCGCTTCACGGGAGTCGGGTTTTAGCTCGGTCGCACGGCGAAAAAATGGTTCTGCCTCCGTCCATCGTTCTTCCTGGAAAAGAGCGGTTCCGAGCAGGAAATTCGCCTCGAAGGAGTTCGGATCCTGATTTACCGCGATGCGAAAAGCCTCGCAGGCATTATGAATATCCTTCTTCTCCAGATATTGCTTTCCCGCGCTGATAGGGTCACTCCCCGCAGCAAACTGGAGCTCTTCCTGAGATCCCACCTGGTGGACCTTAAAAAGTTTCTCTCTTAAAGGAATCGCTGTGGTTTCGCAGTTCATTAAAAAATCTCACGCAGTGGCATGAACGCCTCCGCATATTCGCACGCAACGGTAGCTCCGCGCCAGCGGGCCAGCGCACGGATGGACGATGGGCTTCTCGGCATGGGTTCTTTGTGAGTCTCTGTGGCATACAGCGCCATGATTTCTATTTTGCGTTCCAGCCAGGGGCTGATGTCGCTGAAAACAATCGGAAGAAACGCGCGATGTGCCAGAGCGGGAGCAGCCTCGGTCGAAGAAAGTGTTTCATAAGACAGGACGCGTTTCACGCCAAGGCGCTTCAGATGAAAAGGTTTTAGGACGGCGCACACCGCTTCGAAGGCTGCGGAGTGGTCGCTGTTTACGTCGCCTCCGTGAACCAGATAAACAATTTCCGGCTTCGCCTCTTCGATAAACGCATGGATGGCCTGAATCCGGTCATTGACGGAAACGGTTTCCAGCTTCGCTGCGGGAAAGTCGCACTGTTTCCACGATTTCATACCATAGGCCTTCGCCACGTCTGCGATTTCCTTTTGTTTGCGATCCAGAATATCCCGCGGCCATTGAGGAGGATGCGCGCGGGTAAGGATCAACCAATGAAGCGAGTCGCCTTCGGATTGATGTTTTAACAAGGTTCCACCGCAGCCAAGAGTTTCATCATCGGGGTGGACAGACAGGATTGCGATGGAGCGGGCCATAGGTTTTTAGTAGGGCATCGTTTTAAGGATCAGCGAGCGATCCAGTTTACAGGAGGAAAGAATCTTAGCCACGCGAGGAGCGGATTTGCCATCTCCATACAGGGATTTGACTTTTTTTACCGATTGTAAAAAACGGGTATTAGACAAGGCCTTTTTGCACGCTCCGGCGATTTCCTTTCGCTGAAAATCCACACGCAGGACATTAACAGCGCGCTCCCGTAAATCCTGTCGAGGCCCGACGAGGATTGCTGGTTTTTTCAAAAAAGTGGATTCAATAATGAGAGAAGACGAGTTGCCAATGATCCCCGAACAGTTCTGATAAAGCGCCACAAATTCTTCGCGGGGAAGATTATGATACACCGTCAAATGGGGATATTTGGATTTGGCGGCGTCAATGGCTTCGCGAATGTCTACGTTTCCGGGATCGGCATTTGGATAACTGCACAAAACACGACAGCCCGTGCTTAAAACCCCTTCAAGAAGCTCGACCATTTCACGGCGTTCATTTCCTTTTGATACCGAGGGCGATGGATGCTGGATCACAAGAAAAAATGGCTCAGTTGGTTT
>JBDSIH010000280.1:0-12547 GCA_039918055.1 Chthoniobacterales bacterium | reverse complement strand
CACGTATTTTTGCGTTCTTCGGGGATGCCGGGAATCTGGAGCGGATCACACCGCCGGAACTACAATTTCAAATACTTACCCCGCATCCCATGGAGATGCGGCCGGGGGCGTTGATTGATTATAAGCTGCGACTACTGGGGATTCCCTTTTGCTGGCAGACGGAAATTACGGAATGGAATCCGCCCTTTCATTTTGTGGATGCGCAGCGGAGTGGACCTTACAAGCAATGGATTCACCGGCATACTTTTCAGGAGGAGGGCGGGATGACGGTCATCCGGGATGAGGTGTGCTATCGGCTGCCTTTTGGATTACTGGGAGATATCGGCTATCCGTTTGTGCGCTACCAGATCGGCAAAATATTTCGTTTTCGGGAGCAGGCCATTCGGCGCATTCTGAAAAGCGAAGAGATGGGATAGCGCTAGTCTTTTAACCAGGCGTCGAGATTTTGGCGCACGAACTCGTCATCCAATAACCAGGGGTAGGCGTCGCAAATACGATCCAGTTCTTCGGCTTGGCCGGAAGAGAGTGTTTCCTTTGGATTCAGGCAATAGTTTGTTTCGAGCAGCCCTTGTCGCCTCAGCAGTTCATGGATTCCAGGAATGCAGCCGGCGAAGCGGTTTGCCGCATCGAAGATGACGGCATTTGCATCTGTAAGCTCCGCATTTTTGGTGAGCCATTCGGAGCTCAGGATTCCGGTCTTTCGGAGTTGCTTGATTTTCGTCAACATCTCGACGGCTGTTTTTGTCCATACGCCCCATTGCCCGAGGAGGCCGCCGGAAATGAATCGCACTTCGTTTTTCCACTGCCACGGAGTGAGAAGATCGTTGATGATGTTGTCGTCATTACCGGTATAGAGGGCAACGTCCTTTCTGCCGGATTCCATCACCGCGCGAACGACATCCCATGTTTGATAACGGTTGAAGGGGGCCATCTTGATTGCGACTACATCAGGAATTTCCACGAATTTTCTCCAGAAGGAATAAGAGAAGGCCCTGCCGCCTACTGCGGTCTGAAGATAAAATCCGATGATGGGGATGATTTCTGAAACGGTTCTGCAATGATTCAGAATTTCCTCCTCCGGGGCGTCCTCCCATGCGGCCATGCTGAGAAGTCCCGCATCATAACCGGTTTTCTTTGCAAAGGTTGATTCTTTGACGGCCTGCGCTGTTTTTCCGCATAGTCCGGCAATCTTTATATACGGTCGTGGATTTTGCTTTTTGCACCCTTCAAGTATTTCCGAGGCAAGTTCAAGCACGGGTTCAAATAACGCATGCTCGGGATTGCGAATTTCGAATTGCGTGGAGTGCACACCCACAGCCAACCCGCCGGTGCCTGCCGCATGATAATAGCGGACCAGCGCACGCTGATATTTCTTCGACCATTTTCTCGCCTTATCAAGCGCCAGCGGAAGCGCGGGGATGGCCTGACCTTCCAGAAGATGAGAGCGTATATCCATAAATCAATATTTTCCGTCGCGTATCTGGAAACCGGTGGGTTTTCCGTAAGTGCTGCCGGATGTGCTCAGCCATGCCGCCACCCATTCTATCATTTGATCCGCGGATACTTCCGACAATCCGAATAAATCGCGCGATTTTTTTGCATTATTCAGCCACGCCACGGGTTCCTCCTGCCCGGTAAAGCGGGGTTCCTTCCCCAGCAACTTTCCGAACCGCAATGCCAGATCGCGCACGGAGAGGATTTCTGGCCCCGCCACATTCAGGATAAACGGCGGGGAGCTGCAGTGTAAAAGCGCCATGAGCGAATAGGCAACAGCATCCCCCTGCCAGATCACATTCACATAGCCCATGGAAACATCCACGGATTCGTCTCGCATGACTTTTTGGCAAATATCCACAAGCACGCCGTAGTGGAATTCTACCGCATAGTTCAAGCGAATGAATGCAATGGGAGTATTGTGCTCAAGGGAAACTTTTTCAAAAGCTCTTTCGCGGCCCAGGCAGGACTGTGCGTATTCCCCGGGTGGGGAGGTTGGCGAGGCCTCGGTGGAGCCGCCGGATTCGGGGGAGACAAACGAGTAGACGCAACCCGTCGAGAAGACCACGATTCTGGCCTTCTGAAACCGCTCCGCAATTTTTTGTGGAATCTCCACATTCATTTTATGGAGCAGTCCGGGATTATCCGCCGTGCCGAACTTTGCGCCCGCCATATAAATAATATTGGGAATGGAGGGCAGCCCTTCCAACGCCGCTGCATCTGTGAAATCACAGGAAATCGTTTCAATGCCGCTTGATTCAAAGACGTCGGTCGAGCGCAAACCGTTGAAACGTGAGACCGCAATCACGCGCTGTGAAGATCCGAGTGTCTGAAATGCCTTTCGCAACATGAGGCAAAGGTGCAGCCCCATCTTGCCTCCCGCGCCAAGCACCATCACATCGCCTTTAACGCCGCGCATGGCCTCAAGCACTTTTTTTTGCGGTCTGCTGACAAAGTCATCCGCCTGATCCGCGGCGCACGGCAACGATAATGAGGATATGCTTGTCGACATTAATAAAGGTTTAAGTGTCGGAGTTTGGCATTCGGTCAATCGGCTGAAAAGAAATTATGTCAACGAATGTCAGAATTTCCGCTCGTTGAGGCTCTCCCATTCGCCTTCGGATTCGATGCTCACCCTTTCAAAGAAGATTACTTGGAGGGGGAGCTTTTCACAAACTCCTGCAACCCCTTATCATAAACTTTTTCGATGTCGGATTCCGACAGGGCGCGGCCTACTAAAAAACCAAAATCATCAATGCAGTCTCCGGCATGAGAAGCTGTAAATCCTACAAGTACGCTTTTGCCTGGCATTTCGGAAATATTCGTAGCTTTCATCGGGGCGCCATCCGCGTCTCCTATCGGAAGGCCGTTCACATAAAACACCATTTTTCCTTGATCGAAGGTGACGGCTAGATGCGTCCATTCCTCGGATTCGAAGCGCCGCTTTATCAAAGGAGATTGGAAGACCTGCTTTAGTCCGCCATCGCTGTAATATCTAAGTTCCAATTTGTTATACGCAAAACCAAACATGAAATGACCAACTCCCCATGCATTTTCTCCTCCAGATCGGGCAAGAATTAGGAATCCGGGATAGAAGCTGTTTTGCCCGCCATCCGACGGATTTACAGGGCGCACCCATGCGGTAATGGTCATTTTTTCGATGGCGTCATTAAATTCAGATGGCTGCGAGGCGAACCCGCTTCCGTGGTTAATGAAGATTACATCGCCCTTTTTTTCACCAATGAGCATGCTTCCTTTGCCGAATTTGGCCTGGGTCGTAGTCTGTTGCGTATCGCCAAGATAATGCAGCGCAAACGGTGCGTTTCCAGAGTTTGTCGGAACGGAAGGATCATTATTATCCTCAAAATAATAATTAAGCGCCGAATCGGCAGCGGAGCTATGGCTGAGACTTGTTCCTAATAATCCAAACACCAGACAAAGAAGGGGGTAGCATTTAATGTTCATAAACTAGGACTCATATCCTAGTTATTAGAAATTGAAGTTCAATTTCTAATATCCAGAGGTAATCGCTCTCATGTAGTGCGGCTCCTATAAAAAAGTTTCAAATAGTGAAGTGACGTTGGGCGTGCGCTTGATGATTATCCTCAT
Source organism: Chthoniobacterales bacterium (assembly GCA_039918055.1). Taxonomy (GTDB): domain Bacteria; phylum Verrucomicrobiota; class Verrucomicrobiia; order Chthoniobacterales; family JBDTJR01; genus JBDTJR01. The sequence continues at coordinate 8,944 of JBDSIH010000280.1, read as the reverse complement.
ACGGCCGTTGACTATCGAGCGGGCTGGGCAGAGGGAGGCGCGAAAATGCATTAACTACTAAAGGGCATGTCGCGATATTTTGGCGAGGCTTCCCTTTTTGGTGGCCTTTCCGACGTAAATACGCAAAATGTGCCGCAGCATGTTTCCCTGGAAATCGGAAATTTTAAACGTCATCCCACGCAAATTTTTGCAGGGCTGTTTTCTTGCACTGCTTTGCATTTCCTTCCTGTTCGTAGGGTGCAGCTCGCTGACAACGGCGCTGCCGTCACGCTCCATCAAATATGATGCGCGTGTTCTCTGGGTTGTTCTCCAGAATTATGTGAGCAAGCATCCGCAGATGAATCACCAGGCGCTATCGCGCGTCACGCTCACCGATCTTGTGAAGAGCGGCGAGCTAAGCCAGTCCACTGTATCCGGTTGGCAGAGACAGGGACTTGATGTTTCCGTTCATCCCGAAAATTTTCGCGCTCCTGGCGACAATATTGTCTGTCAGATCAACGACGCCAACTCCGTCGTGATGGCGACGAAGTCGGGCGAGATCAAAGGCAACTAGCGCTTCGCTTTTTTGACAGGCGCGGCGGTCTCTGTGGAAACTTTCTTCCACACCTTCTTGAGCTCTTTGGTCAGCACGAGAATATCTTTCCACACATCGGGGAAGCAGCTCAATCCGTAACCGGAGCGCACGGGGCCCTGCTCGGGAACGATGACGCGGTAGGTATTCCAGTTTTTGTCATTGAACCAGAGCTTCATGAGGTCTTCGCAGAAGGGGAGCCAGTCTTTGAACTCGGGAGAAAGTCCTCCGCGTCCATTGGTAATTGGAATCTGGCAGTGGCTTCCGTTAAAGGGGCGTAGATGAAGCATCGTGGTTGGAGCCACAAGCTTGGGATGATCCAGCAGACGTTTGGTGAAATCCCGTGGCGGGATTTGCTTCACAATCGCGAGGTGGGAAAAATCGAAATTCATCGGCAGTCTCTCGCCGGTCGCTTTCTGATAAGCGGCTGCGAGGGCATAGCCTTTTTCGGGAGTCTCGGTGCAGGTATCGCGGTGAAATTCGATCAGCGGAAGCAGACCATACCTGCGCCCTTCTTCAATGACGGCAATCGCGATGGGAAGCGCCTTTTCCATGGGCGTATCATGATCGCAAAGCTGGACGTTTACATGTACCGCGCCGAGATCATGCAGCTTGGAGAAGCGTTCTTTAATGACGGATTTTTTTCCGATATCCAGATTTCCCACAGTGATCAGTCCTGCCTTGTGGGCGAGGGAGAATAACTTGGAATCCACGCCTGCTGTTACCCCGTCAAATCCCTCTTTCTGGATATTCTCAAGGCTTTGTTCAGCAGTCCATGGCTTCTTTGCGGGGTAATCCTGGATGGGCCATTGTGCAGCGATGTAGTAAACGGGTTTTTTCATGGATATTTAAAGGAAGAGATTTTAGGGAATAGAATCGGCTCAGGCTATTTTGGCGATGCATTCGATTTTGACGTCGAAACCGAGGAGTCCCACGCCCACGGTGGAGCGTGCGGGTTTGTGATCGCCGAAGTATTTCATATAGACGGCATTCATTTCGTTGAAAACTTCACGATCAAATGTCTGAAGAAAAACCCGGCAACTTACGACGTCCTTTAACGAACCGCCTGCGGCTTTCACGATTTTTTCCATATTGCCAAGGACGAGCTCGGTTTGTTCTGTAATCGTGCCACGAACGATGGCTTTTTTCTCCGCGTCATAAGGAATCTGGCCGGAAACAAAAACGAATTTTCCTTCGGCGACGACACCCAGGGAATAAGGACCGGCGGCTACGGGGCCATTTTCAACGGCGTTAATAAATTCAATACTCATGGAGATGTTCTAGCAAAGATTGCGCGGGAGGCAACTCGGGAAGTGCGGCTAATCACCAACCAGCATCGCCGCACCGAAAACACCAGCACTGTCGCCAAGGGAGGGTTTCAGTAAAGCGGCCTCGAAGGTGCGGTTGAAAATGTGTGAACGAATTTTTTCGCGAGTTTCTTCTGTGTAGAGGTCGGGAATATTCCCCACCCCGCCGCCGAGGACGATTGCATGCGGATCAAAAATATCGATTACCGTGCTGATGGCTTTTGCGAAGACATCGGTCAGGCGTTTGATGGTAGCGGTCGCGGCCGGATCTCTCCCTGTTTTATGAAGCGCTTCGATTTCCTGCAGGGTAAGGGCATTGCCCGTAGCCTCTTCATAAAAGCGCTGCAGGGCTGGGCCACAGATATGCGCTTCGACCGTGCCGCGTGTGCCATAAGTGGAAACGGGACCTGCGGGATCAAGAATGAGTTGTCCCCATTCGCCCGCGATGCCGTGGCAGCCATTAAGTACCTTGCCGTTTACGACGAGACCGCCGCCGACCCCGGTTCCCAGAATGACGCCGAATACCGTAGGATAGTCCTTCGCGATGCCCATGACCGCTTCCGCGAGCGCGAAACAGTTGGCATCGTTTGCGGTGACAAATTCCACGCCGAGGCGGTCCTTCAGATCGAGATTCAGCGCGCGTCCGTTCAGGCACTGCGTATTGGAATTTTTCAAAACGCCCGTTTGCGGATCAATGACGCCGGGTGTTCCAATTCCGATTTGCGCAGGTAGCGGGTGTCCGCTGACGCGTGTCATCTCGCCGCAGAGTTTTTCAATCTGCGAAAGAATGTGTTCGTACCCAAGTTTGGATTCGGTGGGCAGGCGGGTACGGAAGAGCGGTTCCGAAAGATTTTCGGAATCCATGATTGCGCCCTCGATTTTTGTCCCTCCCAGATCAATTCCAAAAAGGGTTGCCATAGATCAGTAGGATTTTGCGAAGATTACGCGCTGTTTGCTGGGCTCTCCGCTGAAGGGACAGGTGCCCGCTTCAGGATTTTCGGTAAAGGGAATACAGCGGATCGTCACCTTGAGGTCTTCCTTGATCTTCGCTTCCACTTCCGGTGAGCCATTCCAATGCGCGGAAACAAAGCCGCCGTGAATCTCCGGCTTGTTGGGATTCTTCGCCGTGAAGTATTCGTAGAAGGCCGCTTTATCATCAATGCGTTGCGTACAGGAATCGCGAAACTCGGTGGCGCGGGTGAGAAGATTATTCTGCATCTCTTCCAGAATGGCGGGCAATTTACCGGGAAGTTCCTCCATGGAAACGAAATCCTTTTCCTTGTGTCCACGATCGCGACGACTTACCGCCGCGCTTTTCTTTTCGAGATCGCGTGGCCCCACCTCGATGCGGACAGGCACCCCGCGCTTGATCCAGTCCCAGTTTTTAACCCCGCCGCCGAGATCACGCTTATCCACTTCCACGCGGATCGGTTCGCCATTATAGCTTTGCGCACGAAGGGAAGAGGCAACCTGCTCACACGCATCGAGCACTGCGGCGCGGGTTTCTTCTTTTGGCGTAATAGGCAGAATGACTACCTGGGAAGGAGCGATGCGCGGCGGAAGTACAAGGCCGTCGTCATCGCCATGCGCCATGATCAGCGTGCCGATGAGGCGTGTGCTGACACCCCAGCTTGTCGTCCACGCATGTTCCTGCGTGTTATTGCGCGAGAGAAATTGAATGCCGGAAGCCTTGGCAAAATTTTGCCCCAGGAAGTGCGAAGTTCCTGCCTGAATGGCTTTGCGGTCCTGCACCATTGCTTCGATGCAGAGCGTACGCACAGCGCCGGGGAAGCGTTCGCTTTCGCTTTTTTCACCACAGAGAACGGGAATCGCCAGATAATCGCGTGCGAAAGTTTCATAGACGCCCAGCATCTTTTCCGTTTCCTCCATCGCCTCTTCAGAAGTTTCGTGCGCGGTGTGGCCTTCCTGCCAGAGAAATTCTGCGGTGCGCAAAAACAAGCGCGGACGCATTTCCCAGCGCACCACATTCGCCCACTGGTTAAGCAGGATCGGGAGATCACGATACGACTGCACCCATTTCGCATACGTGGCGCCGATGATAGTTTCGGAAGTGGGGCGAACCACGAGCGGTTCATTCAGTGGACCTGCGGGAACCAGCTTGCCGTCCTTTACTTCAAGACGGTGATGCGTAACGACCGCACACTCCTTGGCAAAGCCCTCCACATGCTGAGCTTCCTTTTCAAGATAACTGAGTGGAATAAAAAGCGGGAAGTAGGCATTGCGATGTCCGGTCGCCTTGAACATTCCATCCAGCACGCTCTGCATTTTTTCCCAAAGCGCATAGCCCCAGGGTTTAATGATCATGCATCCGCGCACGTCGGAATTTTCCGCCATGTCCGCCGCTTTTACGACTTGTTGGTACCATTCGGGAAAGTCTTCGTTTCTGCGGGGGCTGATCGCGTTTTGAGGTTGGGTCGACATAAATTAAAATTTCTATTTCAGGCTGCGCAAAAAGCGGGTGAAAAAATCCGCTCCGCTTTCGAGATCCGCCACGGCAATAAATTCATCCTTGGTATGCGCCTGCGCAATCGAGCCGGGACCAATGGCAATGGCGGGACTTCCCGCCGCACTGAAAAGCGCCGCGTCAGAAAACCAAGGTGCGCCGACAAATTTGGAACCGACGGACTGCAGTTTTTTCATGACTGGCAGATCCGTGGGCGTATCCAGCGGCCACATATTGCGCAATTCATCCATCTGCAATTCCGGCCAAAGTTTGTTAAGCCACTGTCTGAGCGTATTCAGCCAGCCATCGCGCATTAAGGCAGGTGTCAGGCGCAGGTCCACCTGCACAGTGCAGAAATCGGGAACGATATTCGTCTTTGATCCGCCCTGGATGATTCCCACATTCATCGTGGGAGATCCAAGGATGTCGTGTTTAAACGAAGCCAACTCCGGCACGATCTCGCCACGCAGGTAGCGCAGGACATCCGCCATTTTATAAATGGCATTTTCACCCAGCTCGGGTGTGGCACCATGGGCGGCTACTCCCGGCATGGTCAGCGTAAACCAATTTGAGCTTTTGCTGATGTGGACGGCATCGAGATTTGTGGGTTCGCCCGCGAGGACGAAATCAAATTTTTCCTGTGCAGCCAGCGCGGCAGCCCCCTGCTGTCCCGCTTCTTCTCCGACCAATCCCGCAAACCAGATTTCATGCGAGAGGTTCGAAATATCGCTGCCGAGTTCCTTCATCGCCCACAGCATTGAAGCCATTGGGCCTTTCGTATCCGAGCTTCCGCGCCCCCAGATTCTTCCATCTCGCACTTCGCCGGAGAAGGGATCGATCACCATGCCTTTTACGCTGACAGTATCCGTATGAGGCGCGAAAAGAAGGCGTGGCTTGCCGGGATTGGGAAATTTCCCGATGACATTTGGGCGATCGGGTAACACTTCGCGAAGTTCAACTTCCGCGCCAATGGAGCGCAGAAAATCCCCAAGAAATTCGGCACACGCTTTTTCCCCGACCTTGCCCGTTCCCGGATCGCCATCCGGATTGACGCTTGGAATGCGAATCAACGCCGAAAGAAGCTCAACAACAGAAGTCATTACTTTTGTTTCCGATACCATTCCACAAATTTTGGAATGCCTTCGGCGATTTTGGTTTGTGGATTATAGCCCAGTAAGCGCTTCGCTTTATTAATATCCGCGCAGGTCAATGGCATATCGCCCTTTTGTTCGGGGAGCTGCTCGATGACGGCTTTTTTGCCCAGCGTCTTTTCCAGAATATCGATCAGTTCATTGAGCGTCGTCGTCTGGTTTTCCCCGAGATTGAAGATATCAAAATTCGCACCCTGGTAACCAAGCGCTCCTTCGATGCCCTGAACGATGTCTTCCACATATGTATAATCGCGGCGGGTATTGCCCTCGCCGAATTTGGGAATCGATTTCCCCTGCGAGATGGAATTCGTGAATTTATAGATGGCGAGATCGGGACGCTGGCCGGGACCATAGACGGTGAAAAAGCGCAGGCAAACCACGCGCAAACCGTGAAGGTAGGCGTAGTTTCCGCAAAGCTGTTCGCCCGCGAGCTTGGTCGCCGCGTAAGGGCTGAGTGTTTGGGGTAGAGGCAATTCTTCAGAGAAAGGGACGGTGGTCGCGAGCCCGTAAACGGAAGAGCTGGAGCCAAAAATAAAGCGTCCGCAGCCGGAACTCTTCGCAGCTTCAAGCAGGTTAAAGGTGCCGCCAATGTTGGTATCTATATACAACTGAGGTTGCAGAATCGACGGACGAACACCCGCGCGAGCTGCGAGATGAACTACTGCGTCAAATTTTCCATCCTCAAAGGTCTTATTTACGATTTCAGGATCACAGATATTGCCTTCGACGACTTTCGCCTTGCCAGCCAGCGCCGCGACATTATCCCGCTTGATCTGCGGATCGTAGAAATCATTGAAATCATCAAGAATTGTCACTTCCTGACCATTTTGGAGCAATTTACGGGTGAGGTGGGAGCCGATAAACCCCGCGCCTCCGGTGACAAGTATTTTCATCAAAAAAGCCTATGGTTGAGTAGAAAATACGGGCAAGGAAATTTCCACATGGATTTCATATACATCTAAAGTTACGGCAATTCTATACGGCCTCTTCGCCTTTTTGAAGAAAACTATCGTCCTCTTTAGGCTCAAAAACCTCTGTAGATGCCATTTCAGTGCCGCCTTTTGCGTTGCGGATCAATTTTTGAGCCACTGCATCCGCAATCGGATTGCGGGGACGGTCGAACACGAACTGGCGTCTCCATTTTTCATCCGGATGATAAATGACCAAGTCGTCCTGAAGGAATTTCGGCTCGTGCGAAACCCGGCAATTCTCCAGATCAATGACCATGGTGATATCGCCAAAAAACTTCTTCACCAGAAAGTAAACGATGCCGGAGTCTTCCTTGATGCCCACCAGCCATCCATCCCGATTGTAAGGGATGTTTTTCCCTCTTCCGGAAATGACCTTTACCGCCCAGTCCACCGTGACCTCACCCGACCGGATCTGGTGCAGTAAAATATCATAATCATGCGGGAGACGATCCGGCAGATCAGAGGCATCGGGATATTGAGCGGGCTGCTGAAGTTTTCGCCATGCGAGCCAGACTTTTACGCGAATGGTCCGGAATATGATCGGCAGAAGCCAGACCAGGAGAAGAAAAATAACCACAAATACCCCAAGTGCCACGAGGGGATTCCAGTGAATAAGGAATAAACCTCCCACGACCGCGCAATCTTCCATGATACTTAAGCCGATATTGGAAAACGGCTCTGGCGAACCATTTGCCACGAGGCGTCCACTTGCCTTTGCCGTATGCGCCGCAAGGCTCATCGACCCTGCCAGCAGGGCCACGATGACATTATAAGTCGGATTTGTGCTTCCCAGGGCCGCTACCGCCAGCAGGGCTCCGCCGAGGGGCCGAATTGCCGTGTGGACAGAGTCCCAGAGCGAATCGATCCAGGGGATTTTATCCGCAAAAAATTCGATGAAATATAAAATACCTGCAATGGCGATAACGACAGGATCACCCAGAATCTCGAGCCGGTGGTAAGCGGGACTCAGGATGATCCCGTGAAAATGAATGGCCAGCCCGGTGACAAATACCGTCAGATACAGATTGATGCCCGCCAGGGTGGCGAGTCCTAATCCGACTCCAAGAAGTTGCAGGGTTTCCATAGTGTTAGAACTATGATCACCCCGAAACTATTGTCACCCCGAAACTATTGTCATGTCTGATGGCAGCCCTTAGTAGGCCAGGGAAATAGCGCCGCCGAAATAAATCTGTGAGGTCGCGGTGTTGACGAGGCCAGCCCACTGGTTTGTGCTCGCGACATAGCCCGAAGCGGTCATCCATCGTGTTACCTTCCAGGGAATACGGATGCCGTATTCGAAGTTATTGATGCCGTTAAAGAAGTTGCCGTTGGTATTTGTATTATAAGCAAAGTTAAAGTTCAGGCCAACCCAAGGATCGATTTCAACGATGTTCTTGTAAACAGAAATGGCAAAATCAATACGATTTTGCAAATAGCTGCCGCAGTTTGGACCAAGCCCCTGGTGCTTCGCATTGGGGCCAATGTTAAAGTAATAGAAAGAGCTGGGTTTGATCTTAATCCACTTGTAATCAAAAGTGTAAGAAGCTCCGGCATTTAACTCATTGGAATAGAGCGGATAGGCACCGTCCGTAACAGGGAAGTAGTAGAAAATATAGCCCGCGCTGACTGCCCAGTTCCCCATCGTATGGCTGTAGGTGGTGATAATATCCAGCTCCTGGTATTTTGTATCATGCATGCCCACCGCATACCATGCGCCGACCGAGAGGGTATCATTAGGCGTAATATTATAGTTAAAAGTCGGTTGTACCCAGTAAAGCGGGGAGCCGGGGATGACATTGACGCCACGAAATATATAGAGGCTATCAATACCCGTGGAGAGACTGACGCTCCAGAGTTTGGCAGGTGCTTCAAGCACAACCTCTTTAACGACTTGTTGTTCACCTGCGCGTGCAATGGCCGAGACATGGAGAAGGGCCACAAAGAGCGCGATAGGGAACAAGCTGGTATTTTTCATGCCCTCGATAATGGCCTGCGGATAGAAAAGCCGTTAATTAAAGGCGGGTCGCTAAGTGTTAAATTTGCATTAACCCGTAATGATCGAGTGATATTTTATCCAGCTTTGCAAATAATCAATAGCCCCCAGGAGAAGATAAGAGTAAAATTTCAGCTTATGTTTTCGCGTGTGGTAAAACTTCTATTGATCCCTGTCGTATCCGGTGTTTTTGCCATGAGTGCTTTTTCAAGGCCGGCAAGAACTACTCCGCTGAGCGTAGAGCCCGGTTTGGAAAAAGCCGTGAAATGGAAGTGGGTTGTTGAACCTTCAGATATCAAATACTGGGGACTTGAGTTGCCCTATGTTCCCTCGGTGCCCAGTGCGGCCAGCCCGACGAATATGACGGTCACTCCGACCTTCACCGCGCCCGCGCAGATCGCCCAGCCGGACAGCCGCCCGAATACCTATGAAGTAAAAAGAGGAGATGCGCTGGTTTTGATTGGGAAAAAATTCGGAGTAAGCGTTG
>JBDSIH010000279.1:0-2360 GCA_039918055.1 Chthoniobacterales bacterium | reverse complement strand
AATTATTGGAATCTGCCGTCACTATCGCTTGCGCGATGGGAGAAACCTCCCAGCCCGTCGAGATTGCCGCGGCTTATCTTTTCTATCTTAGTCGGAATCGCCCCTTTATGGATGGCAATTACCGGATGGCTTTTCTTACCTGCCTGGTTTTTCTGGAAGAAAATCGTCTCCTTCCCGTTGAGCAGGTCCCCGGCGACTGGGAAACGTTTGTTCTCGATGTTATAGAAGGAAAATTGGACAAGGAACAAACGGCGGAGAAATTGAAGGGACTGCTGCAGGAAATGCGGCAGTAAACTCCATGAGCCTTCTTGTTATATCCTCTAGCCTGAATCCTAACAGCCGAAGCCGCATTATGGCCAAAGAAGCCTGCGAATTTGCAAAGCCCCTGGAACACCAGCTTGAGATTCTCGACCTTAAACATCTCGGCCTTCCACCCTGCGATGGAGGCCCAAGTTACAGTCACGAAAATACCGTTCGCGCGGCAACGATGGTCTCCCGTGCTGATGCGATCCTGCTCTCCACTCCGATTTACAATTACAGCCTCAATGCTGCGGCAAAAAATCTGATCGAACTCACCGGCCAGCATTGGAAAAATAAAGTCGTTGGTTTTCTTTGTGCAGCGGGTGGCGACAGCAGCTATATGTCGATCATGGGAATTGCTGGCAGCCTTATGCTGGATTTTCGCTGTATCATTATTCCCCGCTTTGTCTATGCAAGCGGAGCAGCCTTTGCCGACGGAGCTTTGGTCGATGAGGAGTTACGCAGCCGCATCCATGAACTGGTTCAGGAAACTTTAAGAATCAGCCGGGCGTTAAAGAATTAGGTTGGGACGGCGTTTCGTCCATTAGCGACTCCAGTAGCAGCGTTGCCATATTCTGGGTGACATCATCCAGTTCATTCACCGCACTTTTCAAAGCGTTTGTCTGATGTCCGATTATCGCCTCGCGCACGCGTTCGCGTGTCTGATCAATGGCAGCTTTTTCCTCGGGACTGAGTAAATGCCCGATACGCATCAATCCCATCTCAATGGCGGGCAGCATTTCTTCCGCTTTTAACTTCGCCTCGGTAAAAATGCGTTCGCTCATATCTTCGAAAGCATGCTCGACGGATTCTCCGACCATTTTTTCCACCGTTTCATCCGCCACATCCACGGCGCTTTTAACATCGAGCTTCTTCTCTTCGCCGGTTACGGTATCGCGTGCAAGCACATGGAGGATGCCGTTGGCATCAATCTCAAACTGCACTCCCACCCTTGCCTTTCCTTTTGGCATTGGAGGAAAAGGAATAGCCAGTTCGCCCAGCTTCCAGTTATCTCGTGCCATTTCACGCTCGCCCTGAAGAATCGTAATCTGCATTCCTGATTGAGCGGCAACGGCATTGGTAAACATCTCGCCGGCTTTGGCGGGAATCGTGGTATTGCGGGGAATAATGACGTTCATCAAGCCGCCAAATGTTTCGATTCCCAGCGAGAGTGGTGTGACATCGAGCAACGTAATATTTTGAAGAGATCCATCGAGAATTCCGGCCTGGATAGTGGCACCGAGTGCGACTGCTTCATCGGGATGTTGAGTCGTATTCGCCGGTTTTCCGAAAACTTCGTGTACAAGATGTCGAACCATCGGCATTCGCGTTGCTCCTCCCACAAGAATAATTTCATTGATGGCATCAGGAGTAAGCCCTGCGTCATGCAGGACTCGCCGGCAGTGCTGCCGAGTGGGATTCAGCAACGGTGCAATAAGCGTCTCCATCTCCGTACGCTTCAGAATACAGGAAACGCTTTTACCCTCTTCCATAAAGGGAAGAAGAACTTCCGTCTGCTCCTGAGTGCTAAGGTCGCACTTCGCCTTCTCCGCTGTGGCACGAAGGCTCTCGTGAATCTGCTCGGTTGGATTCTGAATTTCGAGACGTTCGTAGAGATACTTTACGAGAGCGGCATCCATATCATCGCCACCAAGATGCGTATCGCCATGCGTGGCAAGAACCTCAAATACGCCCTGGTTTAATTCAAGAATCGATATGTCGAAGGTTCCTCCTCCGAGGTCATAGACTGCTACCTTGGCATTCTCTCCCAGGCGGTCGAGTCCATATGCCAACGCGGCGGCTGTGGGTTCGCTGAGAATGCGTTCAACCGTCAATCCCGCAAGCTCCCCCGCCCGTTTCGTTGCCTCGCGCTGTGCATTATTAAAGTAAGCAGGGACGGTAATGACGGCTCTGTCGATCGTGCCGCCAAGTGCATGCTCAGCATCGGCCTTTAATTTACGAAGCACCTGGGCGGAAATTTCTTCGGGCAGGTAAGATTTTTTTCCAATCACGACACGAACCGGCTGTCCCGCCACTTTTTCCAAAAGGTAGGGTGGATT
>JBDSIH010000278.1:0-3303 GCA_039918055.1 Chthoniobacterales bacterium | reverse complement strand
CATGCGGAACCCTCCCGCTGGATACTTTCAGTATCCATAGCGTTAATTTACGGCGTGATTCTTTATTTTCTCTATCCGTGGAGATTACGGCGTTATTACAAAAAAACCTTACCTGAGACAATGTCTCCTTATTTCGGAATAGAAGTGGTCTTTTCATTTTCTGATGCTGGCATTGATTTGACTTACTCCTTGGGTAGTTCCAACTATGTGTGGTCAGCAATATTAAGACTCGAGCAAACGGAGGAGCACATTTACCTTTTTACAGCAAATGCAAAGGCGCTGATCTTATCTAAAAAAAGACTGACCTCATCGGTGCCAGTCGATGAACTATACGGTGCACTCATCCAACTGAAAAATCAAAACTCCCAAGTTATAAGCTGATTAAGTTTTCACCTTTGCGTGAGCCTTTCTTCTCTTCATTCCTGCCAATTCTTCCTTTGCGACCTTTGTGGACTTCGCGTGATGCACTGCTTCTCTTTGCCTTACCTTTACTCTAGCTCCCTGTCTCTGCGCCTCCGCGGTTCAAAATATACGGTAAAAGTATTGACCCCTCCGGAAGCCCCAATAGCCTCGACCTTAATGAAAAAATTTCTTCTTCTCGCCGCGCTGGCCGTTACCGCTTCATCCTATGCAGCTACTCCAACGGTTGATCCCTCCACGGTGATGCCGATGGAATGGGCGTCTTTCCGCCTGGAACGTGTCGTCTTCCTTCGTTCTCATCCGCAGTTGGCCGCAAAGGAAAAAGCGCTTAATCAACAGATCAAGGCTCAGCAGACCAAGGTCGAAGCGGCGATGGTAAAGGCCGATCCCAAAGTAGCTCCCCTTCTCGCAAGACTGAGCGTCCTAGTTAAACAGGGATGGAAGGACAACTCTCTTACTCCTCTGTCCACCTCTGACTGGCAACAACTGCGCGCCGCCCGTGCCGCCGCTTTCCAGGCCAATCCAAACCTCGCCTCTACCAACAAGCAATTGATGAGCCAGAAAAAAGCACTCGGTAATAAGATCGATGCCGCTCTCGTAAAGGAAGACCCCAGCGCCGCAGGGTTCATTTCCAAATGGCCCAGCGCATAGCGGGGCGCTAAGCGAACTTCCAACGTTGAACCCTTAACGTTGAACATCCAACGAGCGGAAGAAAATCTGGGTGCTTGTTCATGGGAACAGGCATTCAATTCGAAAAATTTCGTTAAGGCCGAAAAGTCAGATCAATTATAAGGAGCGTTGTTACTGGATTTCCTTTGCGGCGTCCATTTCTGCAATTGATGGTAGGCAGGGAGATAGGGTTTCCGGATTTTGGGATACTTGAGAAGCCGCTCGAGAGCCTTCCGCGAATAGCCGGAGAGATCGGCGGATTTTTTGGGTCCTACGGCGAGGATTTGCGGCAGGTGGTTTTTTGGAATGCTGACGATGATCCGGCTGACTTTCACTTTCTGGTTATAAGTGAGCGACTGGGTGTAGGGAAGCGTGGCGGTAAAGACAAGACGCGTAGGGCAACTCTCAATCGCGCGTAGTTCCTGCCGGGCAACGCTGCTGCTGGAATATTGGATGATCTGCGAAGACAGCACCATATTCCCGAACAGCACATAAAGTTTTTCGTCGGCTGGCGTAGAGATCGGGACATTGTGTCCATCCACAAAGAGCTGAAGTTTCCCCGCGCTGGCCAGTGACCCTCCCGCCCACGCGGAATGGATAGTCAGGGCAATAAGACCGACAAAGAGGCATGTTTTTTTCATAGTAAGAAACCAGGGCTGGGCTGCATGGGGGCGGGCGCAGTATGCCAGATTCTTACCCCAGGCGGTAGCGAAAACAGAATTTACAGCCTATCGATTCAGGGCGAAATCCATTGCTTAATTATTCTGCGGAAGAATACATTATCCCCTCCAGAATAAGGAATCCCTCATGGCGCTTGCAGAATTTGTCTATACCGTTTTGTTGAAAGCCCCGCCCCTGCGGAACCTGACAAACCGTGCGCTGAAGGCGATCATTCCCGCGCAATTTTCCGTCCATGAAGCGCGTGTGTGCCTGAATCCCAACGACCCCGTAGTAGCGGGTGCATTGACCCTGCGTGTCTACGAGCGGGAGGAAATTGATTTTTTTCGAACGCATTTCCAGCCCGGAATGACCTTCCTCGATATCGGCGCCAATGTCGGCCTGTATACCGCGCTCGCCCTCTCCCTTAAAGCAGCCACGGTAATGGCCGTGGAACCACACGCGGAAAGCCGCAGCTTCCTGGAGCGCACGGCACAACTGAATGCGCAGCACGGCGCGAATATTTTCATCTCTCCCTTTGCCGCAGCGGAGGAAAAGAAGGATCTTCCACTTTACGAAAATCCCGACAACAAGGGAGACAACCGCCTCTACGCCGATGCGCTCTGCATAACAAAGGGCATGGTGCATGCCGACAAAGTAGACTCCATTTGCGCGGAGAAAAACATTCACACGGTGCAGTTTGTAAAAATTGATACCCAGGGCGCGGAATACGGCGCCATTCGCGGAGCGGCGGAGCTCCTTAGAAATTCCCCCGAATGCATCATCATGAGCGAATTCTGGCCCTATGGCCTGCGCGCCTGCGGTAGTGATCCTGCCCAGTATCTGGCGCTGCTGGAGGAACTGGGATTCCATCTCTTCGAGCTTGTCGGGAAAAATCTGATCCCCGTCATCCATGATAACCTGATCGCCAAAACGTCAGGCCGAAAATACGCAAATATCATCGGTTTCAAAAATAAAGACGGCGGCACCCCATCGGCCATATTACCGGCATAGATTTGAATAAAAGGCCGCACTTGTGAACAGGATTTCAACAACACGATTAGTAATGCTGTTGATCCTGTGCAGCATATCGCTGCTATGCGCAGCCATCAGTCTTCTTGCCTACAATAACAACACTACGCAGAAGCTTTCTTACTGCATATCGCTTATCTTCACCTCAAGCCTGATTACGTATTACGGCAGGACGTTCTACTTCCGACTAAAAGGTGAGGATACGATTTTCCTCAGTAATTCCGAAGGCGAGTCCATACCCCGGCAAAAACCATCGTTGGCTTCTATTGCCAGCCTGTTCATGGGCATACTCAGCATCATCATTCTTGGAGACCTTGCCGGAATACTTGCCATTGCGTGCGCCTATATCGCATTTACAAAAATGGATCATTCTCCGCGGTGGAAGCTGGAGAAGATGATCTGTGTAGCCGGACTCGTGCTAGGCGGCATTTCCATCATCGCCGCATTTGTTCCGCTTCCGTTCGTCATTCCTCCTCTCAAGCTGACACTCTCCCCATTTTCCATTACTGAAAGATCTCCAGACTC
>JBDSIH010000277.1:0-3661 GCA_039918055.1 Chthoniobacterales bacterium | reverse complement strand
TCGATTTCAGAAAGTGGAGATTTTCGTCCGATAAGCGCGGCCGTATTCTTCTCGATAAGGTGCGGAATTTTCTTCCGCTCAAGCCGGGAAATAAAATCCGATACCAGTTCCGGCGCTTCCGTTTTTTGAATGTGGGCAACTAAACCGATCATAACTCAAGCAAAGCAAGGAACTCGTGATTTCCCGAAGTTCCCGTAATGGGCGAAGGCATAACCCCGCACCACTTTTGGTTTAACGTATCGATCACAAAAGTTCGAATCTTTTCCACCGCTTCCTCACGATAGGAAACTTCGGTAACAATACCGCCTTTATCAACTTTTTCACGCGAAAGCTCGAATTGGGGCTTAATCAGCGCAATAATCTTCCCCCCTGGGGTAAGCAATTCGAAGGCCGGAGGCAGAATCAAAGTCAGTGAGATAAAGCTGACATCGATCACGATCAGATTCACGTGTTCCTGGATGTCCTCAAAGCGGAGGTTCCTCGCATTCAGGCCCTCACGCACCACCACTCGAGGGTCGGAGCGGATTTTCCAGTCCAATTGACTGTGTCCCACATCAATGGCATGCACTTTGGTCGCTCCATGCTGAAGCAAACAATCGGTAAAACCACCTGTCGAAGCACCTATATCCAGGGCAATAAAATCCCGCGGATCGACCTGAAATTCTTTCAACGCGCCCTCGAGTTTCAGCCCACCACGCCCTACATAGCGGTCTTCGCCTACCACACGAACCGCCACATCCTCGTCGATGCTCATTCCTGGCTTGTCCAGACGTCGGTCTTCCGTGAAGACCCTGCCCGCCATAATGGCCCGCTGAGCCTTTTCACGGGAATCAAAAAGGCCTTTTTCTACCAACATTACGTCCAGTCGTTTTTTTACAGATTTTCGCACCTCCATAGTTGCTAACACGGAAATTTTTCCCTAGAAAGTACTGTCTTGCTGTATGACCGATTCCGATCTCAAACAACGTATCAAAGAAATGATGGTGCATCACCTGATGCTCAAAATGAAACCTGAAGAAATCGGTGACGATACCCCTCTCTTTCAGCCTGACGGACTGGCCCTTGATTCCATTGATGCCCTGGAGCTTGCTGTGGGAATTGAAAAGACATTCGGCGTCAAAACTCTCAATGCCGAAATGGCACGCGAGGCCTTTATCTCGGTCAATACGATCGAAACATTTATCGCATCGCATCAAAAGTGACGCATCGGTAAGCCCGTTTACTCGGCTTTGAAACTCTCGAGCAACGCAATAAGCTCCTGAGGGTGCGATAGCATATATTCCGGTTTCATTGCTTCCAATGCAGCGACGGAATTATATCCCCATTTCACTGCGGCAATCTGGATTCCGGCCTTTTTAGAGGCCTCGATATCCCGCGTTTCATCGCCGACGAAAAGAATTTCATTTTTGAGATACTTGTTCGCTTTTATGACTGAGCGGATTTCTCGGGCTTTACCAAATAAACGGGAAGAGCAACGTACAAAATCAAAACATTCCAGATCGAAGCGCTTGAGAAAATACGACACGTTTTTCTCCGCATTGGAGGTGATAATCCCAAGAATAAATCCGCGGCTCTTCAGCTCGCGAATCATCGGAACTACATCCGGCAGCGGCTGAATGCTGTCTATTCTGGACTGCAGCACTTCAATCCCGCGCTTTGAGACCCGGGCAATTTTTGTGGTGGGAACCTTGAGGAAACTAATGAGCTGACGCGTGGTCATATTCCTCGCTTTTTCGATCTCCTCCGGTTGCAGCCGGCGGAATTTAAATTCATCCGCAAGCTGGTTGAGAATTTCAATTCCCACCTGGAAGGTATCTCCCAGCGTTCCATCAAAATCAAAAATAATGACGCGCGGACGAAAAATCGCCAGCGTTTCTACTGCGGCTTTTTTACCACCGCGCAAGACCCATTTTGCGAGACGTTTCAAACTGTTTGCGCGACCTCCTCAGGCAATTCCATCGTCCCCTTATATTTGGGAGCTTCCGGCTCCAGCCCGAAGTTATTTTTATATAATGTCTCAATGCGTTCCATTTCATCCTGGCTCAATGCCTGCTTGTCGGAAGTGGCCGCAAATTCGCGAATCTGTTCCGCATCGTAGATATTCGGAAGAACGGAAGCCGTGCGCGGGTCCGCAAGAAGCCAGAGCATCGCCGCCTGGCCAAGTGTGCGTTCACCATCCCGCTCGAGAAACCGGAGCTGCTCCACCTTTTTCACGCCATTAATGAGCCACGATTTTGGGCGATGATTGCGATGATCATTTGGGGGGAAAACGGTATCCTCCGTATATTTACCTTCAAGCAAACCGGAGGAGTGCGGCACGCGGACAAGAAACATCGTATCCGCATTGCACGCGTCGGCACTCTCGTGCATGGCGCGGCCGGGATGATGCTCGATCATGTTATAAATATGCTGCACGACTGCGGGCTTATAATTCTGAATGGCCCTTACGCCCTCGCCCATCCATCCGATGGCTGGCCCGAGCGCAAATCCGTAAGAGCGAATTTTTCCCTCTTCCTTCAATTTCTCCAATGTCTCCCAGGGAGCGCTATCGGTGGTTTGCTCCATACGGATATTGTGGAGTTGCATGATATCGATGCGATCTGTCTTGAGGCGCTTTAGCGCGGCCTCTGTCGCATTACGAAGAGCCTCGGGACGAAAATCCTGTGGAATTTCACGCTGTCCACGCCGGCCATCGCCGTGATTGACGAAATCATAGCCAATTTTGGTGGCGATGACGATTTGATCCCTTTTTTGTGGAAAAGCCTTCGCCAAAAGCTCTTCGCTGCGGCCATTGCCATAGGTATCAGCCGCGTCAAAAAGCGTAATACCTAGTTCATGGGCGAGCTGCATAAGACGAATGGCTTCATCATCTGTATACTCTCCCCACCATCCTGTGGAAACAGTCCAGAGACCAAATCCCACTTCACTGACACTCAGATCAGAACCTCGAAATTGCCGATATTTCATGCTATGCCATTCATACACTGGGCTTGCCGCAAATTCCAAGAGAAAGCCGTAAGGTTTTTGCCATTCGTGAAGTTTTCCTTGTCCCTCTGAAGCTACACAGGCAAGGTTTCCTCGTCCCATGGAAACAATTTATACCTACAGTATCATTCCCCGCCTGCCTGAAGATCTCGAACCTCTGCGTGAGATGTGTTATAATCTATGGTGGACATGGGAGCCACAGGCGCGTCGATTATTCCGCCATCTGGATATTCCGCTTTGGGAAAAGACAAATCATAATCCCCTGAGAATGCTGCATCTCTGCAAGCAGGCGCGTTTGCTTGAAGTTGCGAATGACGAGGTATTTCTGCGCGATCTAAAAGAAGTCTACTCCCGCTATAAAGCTTACCTCTGCCGTAAGGATACCTACACCAAGGAACGTAAAAATTCCCCACTCAAGAATCCGATCGCTTATTTTTCAGCGGAGTATGGTTTTCACGAATCCTTTCCAAACTACTCCGGCGGTCTTGGCATTCTGTCCGGCGATCATTGCAAAGCGGCTTCGGATCTGGATTTGAATTTCATCGCCGTAGGTCTTCTTTACCGGGACGGATATTTCAAGCAGCAGATCAATCGTGAAGGCTGGCAGGAGGCGGTGCGTCTAAACCAGAATTTTGCGCACCTTCCATTACGCGAAATTCGCATCGATGATAAGCCG
>JBDSIH010000276.1:0-4036 GCA_039918055.1 Chthoniobacterales bacterium | reverse complement strand
TCTGGAAATTACGAAAATTCGTCGTAGGAGATTTGCGCGGGAGAAACATTCAGATCCTTTAGCATCTCAGTTCCCGCCTTGATCATCGGCGGCGGGCCGCACAGATAGAATTCCACCCCAGCCAGATTTTCGTGTTTGTTCAGGTAGTTATCACGCAGGACATCATGGATGAATCCACTGTAGGAAGCCCATTGATCTTCTGGCTCGGGTTCGGAGAGGGCGACATGAAAATGGAAGTTGGGAAATTGCTTTTCCAGCTCCCGGAAATAATCATGATAAAATAATTCCTGAAGCGAGCGGGCGCCGTACCAGTAGCTTACCTTGCGGTTGGTTTTTAAATTCTCGAAAAGATGGGAGAGATGCGAGCGTAGCGGAGCCATACCTGCACCGCCGCCGAAATAGACCATTTCGTTTTCTGTCTCTTTAATGTGGAACTCGCCGAAAGGCCCGATAGCCGTGACGACATCTCCGGGCTTAAGATTAAACACATACGCCGAGCCCGCACCGGCGGAACAATCCTGCCCCCGCGGCGGTGTGGCAATGCGAACATTAAAACGAAGCTGATTGTCCTTTTCAGGATTGGTGGCCAGTGAGTAATTGCGTCTTACCACCGTTCGATTCTCGGCCTTGAGATCAAAGACATGCTGGAGCTTCCAGATTTTAGCATAAGGTTCCTGGATATCCATGTCGCGGAACGCGATTTCTCCGTAGGCGGGAATATTAAGCTGCAGATAATCTCCGGCGCGGTATTTCAGGAGAGTGGCCCCGTCCTCCGGTTCAAGTACCAGTTCCTTAATGTAAGTGGCGACATTGTCATTGCTCACGACTCGGAAGGAATGCGTGGTGGGAGTTGCTTCTGCGCGTGCGGCAGTCTTGATATTCAGCAGAATCTTCCCGTTCTCCGCCCGCACCTTGTAGGTTTGCAGGGCCACGCAAACAGGGCGGCGCTGGGGCGAGCCATCGGTAACATCGAAGCGGCCATTGTGTTTCGGGCACTCGATGAGTTTTCCTTTGAGCAGGCCGTCGGCGAGATGCGTGTTGCCGTGGGTGCAAATGCCATCCGTGGCATACAGGGCATTGTCCCCCGTGCGATAGATGGCATACGTTCTTCCTTCGTGATCAAAACGTACGATGTCTGCGACTCCCAGCGCGTCTTCACTGCAAACGGCAATCCAGCCTTCGACGGAATTGCCATCTGTAGTAAAAATCTGCGCGGCATGTTGCTCCCGCGACAGGTTCGTAGGCGTGGGAAGCTTGCGTTTCACGTAGTAGCCGGGATCCTTGATTTGCTTGAGAACAGCGGGAATGATTTCGCGATACGCATCCAGTATTCCGCGATAGGGTGTCGGCAGGTCGTCCTTGATAAGCTTGTGCAGTTTCGGCAGCGCGTGATACGGCACCAGCGGGAACATGTGGTGTTCCAGATGGTAGTTCATATTCAGGTAGAGGAACCGGTTAACGAAATTCATGTGTACCGTCCGGCAATTCAGCCGATGGTCCAAAACGTTTTCTGCAAGTCCCGCATGCTGCGTGAATCCGTAGATGGGAATCATCCATGCGCCGTAAACATTTGGCAGTCCGATGAAGAGCAGCGGTAAAATGCTCCCCGTATAAAGCGAAAGCCCTATTACGCCCGCGTAAATCAAAAGGTATATCCGCGCATGGAGAAATACCTTCCCGTGTTCAGACTCGGGAATATACGTCTTCTCTTCGGAGGTTAATTTTCCAAAACTGTGCAGAGCGATGTGTTGCGCATATTTCGGAAAGGCCGTGATATTAAAAAATCCCAGGAAGAGCGCCTTCAGATCCGGCGGGCGGGGCACCGCAATTTCCGGATCGCGACCCACGATGATCGTATCGCTATGGTGGCGGGTATGGCTCCAGCGCCATGGCGTTGATTCCCGCAGCACCATGAAAGAGGAAATTTCGTAGAGCGCATTATTCAGCCAGTCTGTCTTGAATGCCGTGCCGTGGCCGAACTCATGCCAGCGCGAATCGGAGGAAGAAGCATACAACATGCCGTAAATCGCGAACGGAATAATCGCCCACCAGCTCGGCCACAGCAGGTAACCGCAGTAGCCCGAGATAAGAATCAGCGCAAACCAGATGATGGTATCCCGAAGTGCGGGGCCATCCCGACGCTCCAGAAGCTTACGCATTTCTGTGCGGGGAACGGGCGAGGTGTACCAATCCGCCTCGGCCAGACCCTGCTCGATGGCGCGCTTTGTATTTTCTCCAACGAGGCTGTAATCACTGAGACTGACTTGTTGGACGGCTGGCATAATATTAAAAAGGGGATCGTAGGTAGACTTCTTATTTCCGGTCAATATACGGCACTTGGTTAAGAAATTCTTCTCGCTTTCCGAGAAAAACTTATCATATTTTGTCATTTGTGCTTGAAGACCTAAAGCTGAGCGATACCTACGACGGGTTTCTCTTTTTGGCGGAAGCCGCACGCAATCCTCCGCTTTTAAGAAGTCACCACCATATCGAGCTGGAAGTTAATCTCGTGGTGCGAGGAACGATTACCTACGTGGTCAATGGCAAGCGATTCACCTTTCCCCAGCGCAGCCTCATCTGGATGTTTCCCGCGCAGGAACACCAGCTCGTGGATCGATCAGACGACGCTCAGTATTTCGTCGCCGTTTTCAAGCCTGGCCTCATCGCGGATACCTGCCGCAGTCCCGAATATCAGGATTTGAAACGCGAGAGCGTGGAAACCGAAGGCCTGCTTGACAGTGTCTTGGATCCCGGTCCCTTCGATCTCATCCGGCAATTAATGGAATCCATGATGGAGGGCTCGCTCGATGCGGACATCCTGAATCGCGAAGCCGGATTCGGCGTGAAGTCCGATTTCTCCTTTCGCCACCGCGATCCAGACGCCCTCAATGCCGGACTACGCCACCTTCTCCTCGCCAGCTGGCGCAGCTACCGCGCCGGACAGGCCACGATCAATACCTCCGTCCCCTTGCACCCGGCAGTCCGCAAGGCGCTGCAGGTATTGAGCAGCGGGGAGGGAAGCCAGGATATTAAGAACCTGCTCTCTCATTGTGGGGTGAGCGAGTCCTATCTCAGTCGGATATTTCACCGCCAGATCGGCGTTCCTCTTGTGCGCTACCGTAATTCCATCCGTCTGGGAAAATTCTGGGATTGCTACCGCCAACCCGAGCAAAAAACGATTCTCGAATGCGTATATGCTGCGGGATTCGGGAGCTACGCGCAGTTCTACAAGGTATTCTGTCAGGCGTATGGACAGGGTCCCCGCGAATGCCTGAAACGAGGAAACTCCGATCTTTTGCCAGATCGACAGAAAGCAGAAAACCTGAGACCGTCCAAAGCATGATTGATTTTGGTACCCCCTTTGACAGCGCCCTGCAACGCACCAAAAGCATTCTTTTTGGGCCTTTTGATTTTGGTAAATGGCTGGCGTTGGCATTTACGGCATGGATGGCGCAATGCTCCGCGGGGCTGATCTCTTTGGTGCAGACTTTTGGGAATCCCGGGCACCAGCCCTGGAATGGGCCACCCTCCTCCGTATCTCATATTGCTCCGTCTTCGGTGCCGAACCATCCTCCTTCGTTGATAGATATTTATAGGACCGTCTTTGCAGACCAGTTTAATACGGGCGGGCTGATATTCGTGGGTATCATGTTGGTATTCGGAGTTGTGCTGGCGTGGGTTGCGATGCGGGGGAAATTTATGTTTTTGGATAATCTTGTGTTTAACCGGGCCGAGATTAAAGCGCCCTGGCGCAAATTCCGCAGACAGGCAAACAGTCTTTTCCTCATAAATATCCTCATCGGATTTATTTTTCTCGTGGGGATGGTGATTTTTGTGGGCTTGTGTATCTCCTCCAGCGTTTTGCGAGGGCACATCGCAGTGGCAATGACATTGATCAGCGCGCTTGTTTTATTACTGGTGGTGATTTTGCCGGCATGGATTTTTACCATACTTTATAATGCATTTGCGGTGCCGGTTATGTATTGCACCGGGTGTCTGGCGAGAGAGGCTCTTGGGCGGGTATGGCGGATGATTA
>JBDSIH010000275.1:0-4840 GCA_039918055.1 Chthoniobacterales bacterium | reverse complement strand
AGCTCGGAGCCATCCAGGGGCTACACAATGAGGTAGCCTGCTGCCGCATCGGCAAATACGAATATGCCGATAAAATTTCTGCGCCGAAATAACGCTATTTTAGCGCTGCTTCAATCGCTGAAGTGATCTGTGGATCATCCGGCTGAACACCCGGCTCAAAGCGGGCAATCACTTCCCCGTTTTTGCCAA
Organism: Chthoniobacterales bacterium; assembly: GCA_039918055.1. Taxonomy (GTDB): domain Bacteria; phylum Verrucomicrobiota; class Verrucomicrobiia; order Chthoniobacterales; family JBDTJR01; genus JBDTJR01. Next base: position 4,651 of record JBDSIH010000275.1, on the reverse strand, counting down.
TGAGGAATTTACCAAAGTTCCATTTCACATCGCCCGGAAATTTAGCATCGGGACCTGTCAATGCCGCATAGAGAGGATGCTGCTCCGGTCCTTTAACGTGGATTTTATCCTCCAAAGGGAAGGTCACGCTGTATTTGGAAGAACAGAACTGCTTAATCTCGGCATTCGTTCCCGGTTCCTGCGAGCCAAAATCATTGCAGGGAAATCCTACAATCGTAAATCCCTGAGCCGCATATTTCTGATAAAGTTTTTCCAGAGGAATGTATTGCGGGGTATTGCCACATTGTGAGGCGACATTCACCACCATCACTACTTTTCCCTTGTAAGCCGCAAGCGTCGTATCTTTTCCGTCCATAGTTTTATAAGAAATTTCCGTCACCGAACCCGCCATCGCCGTGACAGCGGCGACACATGCAATCATACCGCAAAGCACTGTTTTTGTCATGCCTCAGACCAACAGGAGTCAGCCCTCCTGTCAATGGGACTCCAGCCACAAGCAATTGATTAGAGTCACCTGCTCAATGAAAAATTCATGCCTTGCGTCTTTCCAAATTTGATACAAAACTGGAGTTCATGACCACGTTAAATTCCTCCCATAGCACACAACCCCACGAGCAACTCGATCTGGCCATTTTGAATATGGATACGCATGACATGGAATCCCTGGCCCAATCTACACTGAACGCCCTCCCGGGCATTCATACCGCTCGTATCGTGGAGCGCGGCGCATGGATCGAGTATAATCCTGAAAGCATCAGCAAAGAGGAGATCACCCACGCACTTGAGCAGTCAGGCCTGCGTGTTGGAATTTTTCAGGACTCAAAATCCGGCCGTACCGGTCACTCTACGGCGTAGCCGACTTAGTTAACATATGCGCCGCTTAGCCTTTATTGCTTTGGTGGTATGTCTGATATCCCCGCTAATCTACGGCGCGGACTACTTCTCGATAGTGGATTATTTCCGCCTGCTTCCGGAAAATGCACTCGAGACTCCCGCCGCCAGCTGGCTGCCGCTTTGCGATGTCATCGATAAAACCAACGGCTACATGCATTGCCCCGGCGATGGCGCACAGGCCGAGTTCGAGGTGGCCTTGTTTCGTTTTAAGGACGGACGCCCCCTACTCGCGATTTCCTCCGGAGAGCTTGAAGGTTGCAACTCCCTCTTTCTGGAATTCTACCAGTTAGGAAAAGACGCTCACATGAAGCGCACTCCACGCGGCATCTTCCCAATCAAAGACGGAGACGGGCGGCAATTCAAACTCCCCCGAAATGGCCGCACGATAAGCATACTTAATAAAAGCGGAAAAGTTTTGAATCGCTTTACGTGGGACGGAACGAAGTTTCAGTCTGTAAAATAAAAGCGATTGAAGAAATCACCCGTTTTCTAACATAGAATCTGATAAATGGGCGCGCGCATTTGTAGAGCAGCAGACCGCGGTTTGATTTTCACATTTCTCCAGATAACAAAGGACATAAAAACCAACAGTAATAATAATAATAAATAGAGATAACCCATAAACGCCGCCGCCGTGGCCATTCCCCATCCCTTTAAGGTCGAATTCTTTTTGATTCTGCCGCGCGAAAGATGGGCGCAAATAATTGCAGGAATGCAAAAAATAAATCCGATAGGTGCAATTAAAGATAATACGTACGTTAAAACAGAAAGAACGAGGGCGATGATCGCCAACTCATCCGTCTGTGTTTTTATCGAAGGGTTTTCAGAATCGGAATACTTTGCATTCATAAGAAGCAGGGCAATGGTGATATTAAGCAGAGCAGCAAAGAAGCCGACAAATGCGCCGATTAAAGCACCGCCAGCCAGATACAGGAAAACACGGGGTCTTGACGGGGCCAATGCTGGCTCCGCTTTCTCCCAAATTTTTACGGCCGACATCGGCATGTCGTTTTGCATTTTTTCTGTGTTAGCTCGCGTCTCCGCGGCTTCAAGAATCCTGCTGGCCATAATACATTCATTCTTGGCGTCCGCATATTTCGCAGCGTTGACATTTAGATCAGCGGAGATCGTCTGTGCCGGAGGGTTTACACCATCAGGATTCGAATCCACTATTTCAGATTCAGATCGAATGCGGGCTGCTTTTGCGCGCAGTTCGACCACCTTATGACGTTGTGTTTCTATCTGTTCCCACAAATTCGCCATTGATTTATTTTTAAAGCCAGCCTGCTCGGAACTACGGTTTTTTTGGTACTCCAAAGCAATGGCGTTGGCTATGTCAGCCGCCTCCTGAGGGTCCGAATCCAGCACACTAATTTCGATAAGACTCGTGCCCCTCACCTCCCTTACGCTTAACATTCCCTTAAGCTTAAAAAACGCCTCTTCGTTATTTCGAATCTTGTATTCCGACCCCCACTTTTGAACCAGGTTCAAGCTATCGATAACCGGGTAAAGAGTTTCTTTTTTCTGAATGATCTGAAACTGGATGCTCGTAAACCGGGGATCAATATGATCCTGACCAGCCTTGAACACCTGCATCTCCGTAAGATGCTCACTGATTTCAAGGGTGACTTTGGATTCATAAAGTCTCGGCAGATTATAGGTGACGATAGACGCGATGATCGTTCCAATGAAAGCACCTGCGATAATCAGTAAAATAAATATAATGATTTTTAACGCCAGTCCTCCTGAACTCGTCGCCACTTTTATATCCCTTTGCTTTGTCTCCTGATGCGGTGTCTTCATTAAGGGACGAGAGCACGAAATCATTTCTATCTGCGCTTTCATTTCACCGGCATTGGAAAAGCGAAGCGCAGGATCCTTTTCCAGCGCGCGCAGGACTACACCATCCAGCCGCGCGTCTACCTGCACTTTGTGCGAGGGATTGGAAAAGCGGCCCAGCGGCAGTTCGCCTGTCAGCATCTGGTAAAAGACTACTCCGAGAGAATAAATATCCGCGCGGTGATCAACTTCCCCGGGATGCTCAATCTGCTCGGGCGCCATGTAGTAGATGGTTCCCATGACTTCTCCGGCCTGCGTCAGGTTAAGATTCACAGGATTCTCCGATGCAATTTTTGCGAGGCCGAAGTCCGCAATTTTTACCTGATCATTTTCGGCGAGAAGAATATTCTCCGGTTTGATATCGCGATGCACGATGCCTTTGCCGTGCGCGTATTCAAGTGCATCGCAAATCTGGGAAATAAGTGTCAGCGTTTCTTCCAAAGTGATTTTCTTCGCGTTCATCCGCTGCCGGAGGTTTTGGCCGTCCACATACTCCATAAGGAAATAGAACAATCCGTCCCTTTCTCCGAAGTCATACACCGAAACAATGTTCGGATGGCTGAGCCGTGCCAGCGCCTGCGCCTCACGGGTAAAGCGCTCCACAAATGCCGGATCCTGCTGATGCGGCAGAATCTTTAATGCGACGAAGCGATTCAGATCCCGCTGTCGCGCTTTATAAACCATTCCCATACCGCCACGGCCCAGGAGTTCCAGGATTTCCAGTTCAGGAAAATGACCGGCCAGTTCCTCCGGGGTGGAAGGCATCTGTGCCTCGATAGCAGGTTCACTATCCAATCCCCGCCTAAGCAGACAGGAGGGGCACAGCCCTTCGGGCGCGCCGGATGGCAGTATGGAGCCGCATTGCGGGCATTTTTTTCCTTCGGTATCGGTGTTCATGAGGTCTTTCCACCTCTTACAGAAGGAAAAGGAGCGGAAAGTTACCAAAATTATTCAAATGCCGCAAAAAGACGATGAATTTCCTCATCTACCTCTGCGGGATTGGCAACCGTCTGGGCAATTTCATCGCGCAATAACGTACGATATCGGCGACGCAGACGATGGATCGTCACCTTCATAGTGCCTTCACTGATACCAAGACGGACGGCAAGTCCTGAAGCTGCGCGCGGACCGGGATTTCCTACCAGAAACTCTTTCAGGTCTGAAAATATCTCCGCCTTCCCCTCGGCAGTCAATTCCGCACTCAGTTGATTCAGCACGCGGTCGAGTAACGTAAGCGCCCATTGCCGCTCAAACATCTTCTCCGGCGTCAACCCATCGACCAGTTCCAAAGGGCGCCGTGACTCCGCTGCAATGACGTCCAGCGGAATAACCAGGCTATCTCCCCCCCGTTTCTGCGCCTGTTGACGATCCCGTTCATTCGCCAGGAAGTGTTTCATGGCCGAAAGTAAAAATGAGCGGAAACGTCCCTTGCCACGATCCACATCCGCCAGGTCATTCTTGGCAAGCAGACGCGCAAAGAATCCCTGCGTCAGATCTTCCGCATCATGCCGCTCATGACCGCAACGCCGCACGTATGCATAAAGAGGATACCAATACATTCGACAAAGCTCCTCCAACGCCACCTCAGCCGCTGCGGAGTTGACGTTCTGCGCCGTCAATACCAGCGTCCATCGCGTCGCATTAAAAGCGCATGCCTGTGGAAAGGTTGTATTCATGTGTCAATGTTCGAGGAGGTAGGTGATGAGTTTATGCTCCCCCTCATCATAAGCAATAAGGCAAAAGTTATACCCTCCCTGCTTCACGACAGCTGGCAGTCGTCCATAGCCCCATTTGGCGAAAATTCCAAATTCCGGCATATTTTGCCCAGTAACTTCTCATGGGACAGGAAAGACCGCGCCGCCGTACGGCGGTGACTTCCCGATAAAGCTTAACACGCCTGTCGTTTCCGGCTGCACTT
>JBDSIH010000274.1:0-3140 GCA_039918055.1 Chthoniobacterales bacterium | reverse complement strand
ATCTTTTTGTCAGTCCGGGTTTGAGGCCGGAGATACTTTTTAAAAAATCCGCCATTTTGCGTTTGCCGCAATGGTATCTCGGCAGCGACCATCGCCCGATCTATACAAGTATCGTGCCGCACGACTTCTCTGACAAAACCCGTGAATAAATATTTTCTAAAATTCGCCCTGCCATTTCTGTTATTCATGGCCTTCACTTCCAGCGCCCGGGCAGATGCGGCGGCAGACTGGAGACAAATTGAAGAATTTGAGAAAGGCCCCAAACAAGAAGCCGTCAGCAAGGAGGAGATGCTCCGAAGGGTAAAGCTGCACCTCCAAACGGAACTTCAGGCGACAAAGAATTTTGTTAAAAATTACCCCTCGGATCCAAAAGTATTCGAGGCCCGCATCATCCAGGCCGGAGTGCTTGCCGCTCTTGGAAAACTCCAGAACGACAATAAAATGACCAATGACGCGCTGACGTTATATGCAAACCTGGAGAAAATGCCCGGCCTCTCACCAAAGCTGCAGTCTGATGTCAGCTTTTGCCGCGTTTCACTTTATATCCAGAATGTCGATCAGTCCGTGCCGCAGGGCCGCGAACTAATTCTTAACTCCATCGAAAATTTTAAAGCGCGCTACCCGACTGATCCCCGCACTCCGCGTTTACTCGTAGAGGCTGCGAGCATCTACGATGATCTTCCCGACAAAAAGCGGGCGTTGATTCTGGAAGCGAAAGAACTCTCAAAAGACGAGGAGCTGAACCTGCGTATAACGGACGACATGCGCAGGCTTGATCAACTCAACAAGCCAGTCTCCATCAAACTTGAGACCATTCAGGGCGGAGAGATCAATACCGATGCCCTGCGCGGAAAAGTGGTCGCCATCTTATTCTGGGCGGCAGAGTCTGCGCATTGTCAGCTATGGCTGAAAAATTTCCGTGGATTTTCCAGTAAACTCTCTCCGAATTCCGTCGCCATCGTGACGATCAGTCTTGATACCAAGCGCAGCAATCTCAAAAAAATCATGGATCTGTACAGCATCCAGTGGCCCACGTATTTTGATGGCAAGGGATGGGAAACACCCATTGCCCGGCAACTTGGCATTAATGCCCTTCCCACACTCTGGCTTCTCGATAAAAAAGGAAATCTCCGCACGCTCAATGCACGGGATAATTACGATATCTGGATTCGTACTCTCCAGCGGGAAAACTAAAACTACTCCGGAGAAGCCGTCCAGAACTGCTCGAAGGCACTACTCCAGTTGCGGGATTCTACTTTCTTGCGCGCGGCCTGACCAAACCGCTTGCGCATTTCAGTATCGGCGTGAAGCTTTTCAATCGCCTTTACAAGGCCATTCACATCCGCAGCGCGGGTAATAAAGCCATCCTCTCCCTCGAGCACGAGATCACGGGGTCCGCCGATATGCGTGACGATAACCGGGATGCCTGCCGCCTGGGCTTCAATGACGACATTTCCAAAAGTATCCGTCGCACTCGGGAAAACGAAAAAATCCGCAGACGCATACGCCGTGGCAAGATCGAGGCCAGAAAGGCTTCCGGTAAAGATTCCCTGCGGGAAATTCTCCTTCATCTTTTTCAGATACGGACCGTCGCCGACAAAAAGCGCGCGCACCGGAAGATTTTTCGCAAGGAGTTTCTTCATCGCCGCGACAAGGACATCCAGGTTCTTCTCCTTCGAGATACGCCCGACGTAAAGAATGCCTGTCTCCCCTTCCGCAAGCCCGCGCTTGCGCCAGAATTCCGTGCAGCGTCGGGAAGGATGGAACAGTTCAATATCCAATCCACGCGGGAATAACTGCAGCTTCGAAGGTGCAATGCCACGTTCCTCCCAGCACTTCCGATAATCCTCGGAATTGACATATATCATATCCAGCTGGCTGTAAAACCAGTGCATGTAATTCCAGGTGAGCGTTTCCATGAGCGAATCATCAGTGAGGATGCGCACATACTGCGGAAAATCCGTGTGGTAGATGCCCAGCGTGCGAAGCCCGAGGACATTTGCCGCAAGTAACGCCACAAGACCAACCGGCCCCGGCGTGCTGATAATAAGCTCGGTAAAGCCTTCCTGCTGGATGTAATCGATAATCTGGAGAATCGGCGGAAAGCTCAGTCGCTGAAGCTCGTACTCCGGAAGTTCAAATTCTCCGATCGGCATGAAGTTCTTGATCGGGATATCGCTCATCGCTACTTCCGAGCGACACGTTACCACCGTAAGGTCATGTCCGCCCTGAACACCCGCAGCCGTCATCTTGCGAATGGTCGTGGAAACGCCGTTCACATCTTCGAGGGTATCGGTAAACCATGCGCGCTGTTGGTTTCCCAGAAATTCCGGCGTCTCTCCGCATACCTCCAAAGTCATGCGGCGCAGCCATTCGCGCTTGGGCATGCGGAAGGCGAGAATGTAGGGACTTAGTATTGCCACGAGCGGAACCAGCGGACTAATAAGCTGAATACTTTCCAGGAATTTCCCAGTGGTTAGCTGAGTCAGAAAGAGCGTAAAAAGGCGATAGGCCAATTGAGAGGAAATCAGATCCGCCATTAAAAACGCGCGGCGCTCTGGCTCCTCGATTCCGGCGGTTACTTTTGCGATGGCCGCATGCATCTGCGGACGTGAAAAATATGCGGACAGTTCTTTCCAGAGCGAGCTGTTGCCTACCTTGGCCATTTCGAAAATTTTCCCGGTCGCAATCCCCTGCGCAAGAAAGCCAAGTTTTTCCGTAAGCGAAAATTCTGTGGGATCTTTCCCCTCCATGAAACGCGAAAAGATTTTTTCGAGAAAATCCGTGACGGCGGGATTCGTGCTGCCAAGTTTTTCTTTGGCAAACTGAAAGGCGACACTGTAAATGCTGTGCGCAAGCAAAAGCGAAGTTCCCGACTCACCGCAGGCTTTGGCTTTTCCGTTTTTCAGGTGCGTAAAATACTCATCGATTGTCGAAGCGTGTGGAGTCTCCGTGTATGAATTACCACCGTAAATTCCGCCATGATCGTCGGATCCGCCGACAAGCGTTTTGCGCCACGGCTCATCATGCGTGGGAACAAGACCGGTTTCGTTCTTGAAACTTTCGATGTGCTCAGGCGTCAGGCGTTCAAGCGTGAAGCGCAGGGTATCGCTGAGGATTTTGTGACGCAGCCCATTGAT
>JBDSIH010000273.1:0-1569 GCA_039918055.1 Chthoniobacterales bacterium | reverse complement strand
CATTCAGCGCCTGGATGCGGAGATCGAGAAAGTCATCGGTCCGCTATGGCCACTCGAGTGGGTTACAGGAATACCCGATTCCACAAAAATGCCTGGTAATATTAACGTGCGGGAAATTGTGCGTCTCTGGGTAATGTTCAAAGCATTTGATCTCACGGAATTTGCCAGGGAACGGTACAATCTTTTCGGTGAGGGTGGACATTGGTTTCCAGGGTTGCAGGCTGTCGATATTGACGCGGCAAAGCTTCAGCCGCTGATTCACTCCAACCCGCTGCGCGAACGCATTCCGCAAATTCTGCAGGAAGCGCACGAGCTGTTTGCAGCCGAGCAGAAGAAGCGGCTAAGTCAGGGGTAGTAAAACAGGCAGCCTTAGGGCTGAATCAGGCTCTTTGCAGCGGAAAATAATCTTTCCAATGCTTCCCTTTAAGCGCTCAAACCTGATACATCTCGGAGTTCATCACATTCGCAAAAAATGGCGGAAGCGAACATCATTCGGATAAAAGGGGCCCGGCAGCATAATTTGCGGAATCTCGATATGGAGATTCCACGAAACCGGCTTGTCGTAGTCACCGGATTAAGCGGGTCTGGTAAGTCCTCACTGGCGTTCGATACGCTTTATGCGGAGGGCCAGCGCAAGTATGTGGAGAGTCTTTCGGCCTATGCGCGACAATTCCTCGATCAGATGCAGAAGCCGGATGTGGACTACATCGAAGGCTTGTCGCCAGCGATTGCCATTGAGCAGCGAACTGCCGCTGCGAATCCACGCTCGATCATTGCGACGACCACGGAAATTTACGATTACCTGCGTTTACTTTATTCCGCCGCAGGCAAGCCGCATGATCCGCATACCGGCGAGCCGATTGTGCGCCAGACGCCGCAGCAGATTGCAGATGCCGTTCTGGCCTTGGGAGATGACACGCGAATCATCCTGCTTGCTCCCCTTGTAAATAATGAGGTTGGGGAATTCCGGGATGTTATTGAGAAAACAAAGCGGGAAGGTTTTGTGAGAATCCGTGTGGATGGGGAAATTCTCGACCTGACAACGCCAGAGCCGATCAAGCTGGCTAAAACACGTCCGCACATTATCGAAGTGGTGGTGGATCGTCTGGTGATTAAGGAAGGCATTACGCAACGCCTGTCCGATTCGATCGAGCTCGCGCTGAAATGGGGGCAGAACAGGATTGTCGTTCTTCATGGTAAAGCGGACAGCGAGAAAATGCAGGAAGTGCGTTTCTCCACGGACTTTAGCAATCCGCGCACCGGATACACGCTGCCCCGGCTGACGCCGAAGCATTTTTCTTTTAACAGTCACCTCGGCGCCTGTCCTGCGTGTCAGGGAATCGGCACGGAAAACCTGCTTGATCCTGAATTGATGGTAGATCCTGATAAGACCCTTCTGGAAGGTGCCATACGGCCATGGCGTAAAGGCACACAGAAGATGATGCTGTTTTATTCCGGTTTGCTTGAGAGCCTTGCGCGGGAATTCGCCGTGCCGATGGATAAGCCTTTCGAAGGCCTGCCGCAGTCCTTTAAAGATGCGCTCTTTTATGGAACGGCTGACCGCGACAT
>JBDSIH010000272.1:0-2190 GCA_039918055.1 Chthoniobacterales bacterium | reverse complement strand
TTTCTGAAAGAGATGCTCGAGAAAGTCCGCACGGCAGCCACATGGCGTGAAGAGGAGAAACTGGATTTCCAGATTGAAGTGGACGGCGGCGTGAACGTGGAAACTTCAAAACTTTCCCGCGAGGCCGGAGCAAACATCCTGGTAGCAGGAACTTCCGCCTTCAAAGCTCCTGACATGGCCGCTGAAATCGCGCTACTGCGTAAATAAGCACGTCAATTGACGCGCACAGTAATCATACACAGTCCGTAAGGCGGGATGCGATTCGCGAATAAGTAAAAATTTACTGAAGGGACCGCCGCGGAGCTGCATCGCCCTGAAGAAAAGCCAGCGCTTCTCCGATCAAAAACAGGGAACCTGCTATCAGCACAAGCTTGTCGGCGGCAGTTATCTTCAAAGCTTCCCGCAATGACTCACATACCGTGATTTCCATACCGGAAAGGGCTTTCTCCTTTTTTAAATCCTCGGGAGACACCGTGCGATCACTATCGACAGGAACCAGCACAAAGCGTGAAGCCACATCGCGAAGATTACTGAGCATTCCTGAAGCATCCTTATCTTTCAGCGTTCCAAAAATGACTACAGGTTTTTGATCACCAAAACATTCCCGCCAGGTCATTGCCAATTGGGCAACACCTGCAGGATTGTGGCCCCCATCCAATATGTAGCGCTCTTTGATTATCTGAAATCTTCCCGGCCACGTTACCTTTTCCAATCCGGCACGAATATTTTCCTCCGTCACCTGCAAGCCGGCTGCTCGAATCGCCGCTACGGCAAGGGCGGCATTAAATTTTTGGTGCCTCCCCGTCAGCCCAATCCTTATGCCTTCGAGAGCTTTTGAAACGTGGGTGATCGCTGTTCGCTTTTCCTCAGTCGTCTTAACAAATACCTGATCCACATCCGACTCCTGCAGAGCGGACACTACGGGAATGCCTTGTTTAATAATGCCCGCTTTTTCCGCTGCAATTTCCACAAGAGAATGCCCAAGCCAGCGTTGGTGATCCAGCGCAATGGGTGTAAGGACGGACACCAGAGGCGTTACCGCATTCGTTGCATCGAGTCGCCCGCCCATTCCTGTTTCGAGAATAACGATATCGCATTTCTCATGCGCAAAATAGAGAAGTGCAAGCGCTGTCGCTATTTCAAAAAAAGTTGGCGTGTCCTCCCACTTCGCACTGAGATCGTGAATCTGATTCAGGCCCTTTGTGACAAAACCCTCAGGAATCTTTGCTCCACCGACCTGAATGCGTTCGCAAAAATCAACCAGGTGCGGCGAAGTAAATAATCCTGTACGATATCCCGCTTCACGCAGGATGGATTCCGTCATCGCGCAAACAGAGCCCTTTCCATTGGTTCCCGCCACATGAATGAAGCGAAGTCCGACTTGTGGATTACCGAGAACGTCGAGCAGTCGCCAGACGCTTTCAAGCCCCAGCTTAATTCCGAATTTTTGAGTGGAGAAAAGCCACTCCAGCGATTCGTGGTAAGTCACTTACTCGAAGCGAGAAGCTGAAGCACCTGACCGAGCGTGCCGCGTAGTTGCGCACGATGAACAATGAGATCGATCAGTCCACGGTTTTCCAGAAACTCCGACGTTTGAAAATCATCCGGCAATTCCTGATGCGTAGTTTCTCGGATTACACGTCGCCCCGCAAATCCGATCAATGCACCGGGTTCCGCCATGATAATATCTCCGAGCGAAGCAAAGCTCGCCATGACTCCCGCCATGGTCGGATTCGTCAATACAGAGATGTAGGGCAATCCCGCCTGCGCATGCAGGGCAAGGGCACCGCTTGTCTTTGCCATCTGCATAAGGCTCAACATCCCTTCATACATACGCGCTCCCCCGGATGCGGAAATAATGACCACCGGCATTTTCTTTTTCGTGCTGTGTTCGATGATACGTGTGATTTTTTCCCCCACGACGGAACCCATGCTCGCACCGAGAAAACTGAAATCCATGACAGCGAGTCCGAGATCTTTTCCTTCGATTTTGGCGGCTCCCGTAATAACCGCGTCATAGAGGCCGGTTTTTTTTCGATAATTAGCGAGCCGATCCTTATAGCTCGCCACACCGGTAAACTTGAGCGAATCCACGGAAACCATTTTCTCATCCATCTCCTGGAAAGAGTCAGGGTCGACAACATTGGCAATACGGTCCCTGGCACCGAAAGCGAAGTGATGATTGCACTT
>JBDSIH010000271.1:0-4895 GCA_039918055.1 Chthoniobacterales bacterium | reverse complement strand
TGGTGATATGACCGAGCAATTCCCCGCGTTTTTCAAAGGGCGTCGCAAATCCTGTCTCCGGCGCGCACGTTTCCCAGAGCTTTCCACAGTCGTGAAACAGGATACCAATAACACAAAGGTCGCGATTCAATTGCGGATAGACGGTGCAGATAGCTATCGCGCCGCGGATCATCTGCGCCACGTGCTCAACAAGTCCGCCACGTCGTGCGTGATGATAATTTCTCGCTGCTGCTGCGCGCAGGAAGCGCTCTCCATGCTCTTCGAGAAAAGCCGTCCCCAATGCCTGGAGCCGTGGATCGACGACCGCTACGACAGTTTCGAGAATAAACTCATATTCCTTTGCGAGAAATTCCCGCCGTTCCTCAGATCCCGCAAAAAGTTCCTTCTGCTCCTCCTCATCGAGAAGGCGAATGCTCATCTGCTTGGCATCGATGCCATACGGCGCATTGTGATAGAAGCTCCCCTCGACAAGAACACCCACCCCGGAAGAAAGCTTTTCACACACCGTAAATGCCGGCGTATCGCTCCACGCCTTGAGAGAAAGATTATCCGCCTCGTCGCGCAGCTTCAGTTCGAAATACGGCTTTCCACTCGTCGTCTGCTTGCGAATAAGTTCCGACACCTCGGCAAAGATACCAGCGTTCGCAGAGCCTTCCATCAACTCAGCGCGTAACTCCTGAATACTCCGGCGGGAAAAATCACTCATGTGAAAATCAGGCGAGCGATTTATTATCCACGAGCTCGTACCAGTTATTCCGGCAATGCGGCTCGTAGCCGATTTCGCGAATGAGGCGTTCGATCTCCCCGGAGTCCAGGCGAAAGCTGGTTCCGGCTTTGCTGACGACGTTTTCCTCCATCATCACGCTGCCAAAATCGTTGGCGCCGAACTTGAGGGCGATCTGGCCGATCTTCGGTCCCTGCGTGACCCACGAGCTTTGGAGATTCGGCACGTTATCGAGAAAAATGCGGGAGAGTGCCTGCATACGAAGATATTCCGCAGAGCCAACTGGCGCGGCGCGCAGCTTGGTATTCTCCGGCTGGAAGGTCCAGCAGATGAAGGCTGTAAAGCCGCCGGTCTCGTCCTGTTGATTGCGGATGCGCTGAAGGTGCTCAATGCGTTCATCCAGCGTTTCCACATGGCCAAACATCATCGTCGCGCTGGAGTTCAGCCCCATGCGGTGTGCAATGGCCATAACCTCAAGCCACTTGTCGGAATTGCATTTGAGCGGAGCAATGCGGTTGCGAACGCTATCCACGAGGATTTCCCCTCCTCCACCGGGAATGGAACCAAGCCCCGCTTCCTTGAATTTCGTGATGACCTCGGTGAGGGACATTCCAAAAACTTCCGCGAAGTGGTTAAACTCCGGCGGGCTGAATCCGTGAATATTGATGTGCGGATATTTTTCGCGAATATGCGAAAGCAAATTCAGGTAATAGTCAATATTCAGTGAGGGATGATGCCCGCCCTGTAATAAAATCTGGATACCGCCAACAGCGGTCAGCTCATCGAGCTTTTTATCAATATCCTCGTGCGTGAGAACGTAATGGTCGTCATCCTTTTCCGTGCGATAAAATGCACAGAACTTGCAATAAACATTACAGACATTCGTGTAGTTGATATTGCGGTCAATGATGTAAGTGACGATCTCGTTTCCACGTCCACCGAAGGCGTTTGCGCGGAGTTGCTGGCGGCGCAGATCGGCGAGTTCACCGAGTTCGTTTAGAGGCAGACTATACAGCGCACGCGCGTCGTCCTGATCAATGCGATCCCCGGCAACAACCTTATTCACAACTGAATCCAAATTTAGCGAAACCATCTGTGTGCCAAAACTAGGCCGCTTCCCTTAGAAAATCAAGAGAAGGCCGTTTACTGCTCGAGGAACCACTTTTGCAGGGATTGAAGGGCCATGCCGCGATGGCTGAGACCGTTTTTCACGTCTGCGGGTAGCTCCGCAAAGGTCTCGGAAAAGCCCTTGGGCACAAACAAAGCATCGTATCCAAAGCCGCCATTCCCGCGTTCCTCGGTAATAATGCGCCCGTCCACCGTACCCTCGTGGGAGCTGACGGTCTCTCCGTTCTTTGCAAGAACCAGCGCACAGCGAAATCTCGCCGTGCGGGCATCGCGGGTGATATCGTGCATTTTCTCGAGCAGAAGTTCCCGGTTATCCGCATCTGTGGCCTGTGAGCCCGCGTAGCGCGCGGAATACACGCCCGGCTCGCCCTTCAAAGCGTCCACTTCCAGACCGGAATCATCGGCCAATGTCCATCCGTCAAAATGCTTCGAAGCCTCAATCGCTTTTAAGGCGGCATTCTCAAGAAATGTTGTTCCCGTTTCCTCGACCTCGGGCATGTCGGGAATGGCGGAAAGATCCACGACATCCGCGAACTCGGAAAGAATTTGCCGCACTTCGCGGACCTTGTTGGCGTTTCGGGTGGATAAAAGCAGTTTTTCCTTCATGAAGTTCGATAAAATTTTAAGCAATGCGATTGCTGTCAGAGCCAAAAGAGGCGATGTTTGCACGCTTTGCAATGAAACTTTACATTAAACCATGGTGCCCGTGGTGCATTGAGGCCGTTACGTGGCTCGAAAAACGGAATTTCACTTTTGAAAAAATTGATGTGCTCCAGGATCGCGCCGCCTTCGACCACATGCGCAGCATCTCCGGTCAGGGACTAACGCCTACGCTCGAAATTGACGGCAAAGTCCTGCCTGATTTCGACGTAAAGCAACTTGAGCGTTTTCTGGAAACAAATAACATTACCGCGGAATGATTCCCCATATTTTACTTATCGTCGGCGTGATCGTTCTGAGTCTTGCCCTACGTTCATTCCGCCAGCCCTTGGTGCATCGTATCGGCACGCTCGGTATCTTCGCCTCTTCTTTTCTCGCGGGTTGGTTATTAACGGGAAGCATTCTGGTCGGTTGCGTTTTTGCATCCACATGGCTCTTGCTGCCCTGGGTGGAAATTCTCACCCGCATTCGCGCACTGCGACTGCCTGCGGAAAGAACGCTTTCGCCCCGCACCCCTCCGTCGCGCAATTCCTTCCCCGGCCTACAGGAACTCACGGATGATATTGAAGAACAGGGATTCGAGTATCTCGCAGATTCCGGATGGGACTGGGATGATCACAGCCAGTTCTTTCGTTTATTTTACAAAGGCGAAGAGAAAATGCAGGCCAGCATCTGCCTCATCGAGCAGAGTGAAATCGCATTTTACTACCTCATCGTTTCCTGCCGCGATACAAAGGGCAATGTGTGGATGACGTGGAACTATCCCTTCTCCTACGGACTAAAACTTCTTCCCAAGCTTAAGGCAAACCGCGCCAATGGTGATCTCAGTTTTTTAGAAATTCTGGAAAGCCATCAAAACTTTTTAAAAGCAAAAGGTATCCAGGTGAGCGATCTGACCGACCAGACCTCGGAACAGATTCAGGCGGATATTCAATCCGATCTGCGCGAGCAAATCGTTCATAATATCAAGATCGGTCTTCTGACTAAGGAAAGCGACGATGTGATCCGCTACTCAGTGCGCGGAATGTTTTTCCTCTGGTTTCAGTTCCTGCGCGACCTTGTGCGCCTGTCGTGATTACCGTCCCGCGCCTTTTGCGAAATCGATAATTTTCGCTTTCTCTTCGGACTGGAGGTTTGGATCGAGATTCAGGAATACGCGCTCTCCGACAAGATACTCCGCCGCTCGCATTTCCCGAGGGGATACATCGACATGGAGACTTTGCGTTCCCAAAGATATTTCAATACGCACGACTGGACCGGCAGATTGAATAACGCTGACCACGCCTTCGAATTGTGAGTCTGGCGTGCGCTCGCGCGAAATAACAAGATCGTGCGGCCGGATGTACGTCGTATTTCCGTCTTTCTCGATCTGGTTCACATTTCCAAGGAAAGCGTACACGAAAGGATTGGAAGGATGATTGTAAACCCAGCCCGGTGAACCCACCTGCTCGATTTTTCCTTTGTTCAGCAAAACAATTTCATCCGCAACTTCAAGCGCCTCTTCCTGATCGTGCGTTACAAACAAACTCGTGATGTGCAGTTTCTCATGAAACTCACGCAGCCATTTGCGCAATTCTCGGCGGACTTTTGCATCCAGCGCGCCGAAAGGCTCATCAAGCAACAATACGCGTGGCTCTACGGCGAGTGCGCGGGCCAGTGCCACGCGTTGACGCTGTCCGCCGGAAAGCTGAGGCGGGCGTCGACCGCCCAGGCCATCCAGCTGAACAAGCGTGAGCAGTTCTTTCACACGACGTGCAATTTCCTTGGAGCTGGGGCGATGCTTTCTCGAGCGAACGTCCAGTCCAAAGGCGATATTCGCGTCGACAGTCATGTGCCGGAAAAGTGCGTACTGCTGGAATACAAAACCCACGCGGCGTTTTGCGGGAGAAAGCTGTGTCACTTCTTCTTTTTCAAAGAAAACCCGTCCGGCTTCCGGTGCTTCCAATCCGGCAATAATTCTCAAAAGCGTTGTCTTTCCCGAACCGGAAGGGCCTAGAAGCGCAACCAGCTTTCCAGGTGGAACTTCAAGGCTGACATCAGAGAGCGCCTGAAAGGAGCCGAACGTTTTGCTGACGTTTTTTACACTGATACTCATGCTGCAGGAAGAAGTGAAGGTTTGTGAGATTCAATAATGGGCTGCTCGTCAGACCCGACCTCGCGATGCATGGACCGCTCGGCAATGGTCTTCACTACGAGTGTCACCAGGGCAAGTAAAGCGAGAATCGTGGCAAAGGCAAAGGCCCCGACGAACTGATACTCATTATATAAAATCTCAATGTGAAGCGGAACGGTATTTGTCATTCCACGAATATGTCCGGACACTACGGAAACCGCACCGAACTCTCCCATGGCACGGGCATTGCACAAAATCACTCCGTAAATA
>JBDSIH010000270.1:0-3182 GCA_039918055.1 Chthoniobacterales bacterium | reverse complement strand
GTCAGAGATGGGCTTTGATCGCAAGGTGAGTCGCCAACTTCATTCGCGTCTCTCCGGCGTCTATGGTTACGAGCACAGTTCGCTGGCAACTTTCCAGCGCGCGAAGAAACTGGGGCTACGCGTTTTTTATGACCTTCCTGCGCCGGAGACCAGATTCTTCCAGGCAATCCAGAGCAGGGAAATGGATGCATTTCCCGACCTGCGCAATGTTTATCAAAAGCATACGGAAGACCGCGAAGCATCGCGAACAGAACGCCGCCATGCAGAATGGAACACTGCCGATCTTGTCATCGTAAATTCAGAGTTCACACGCAAGTCGTATGCGAACTCCGGCTTACCACCAAAGAATATTACCGTAATCCCCTACGGAGCGCCGCCCGTGCAGGTGACTTCCCTTCCATCTCCAACAACGAATGCCCCGCTTCGGTTATTATGGGCTGGCACGTTCAGCATCCGCAAAGGAGCGCACTACCTGCTGAATGCGTGGAGAGAATCCAACTTCGGTCGCCATGCCACATTAAAAATTCACGGCGCAATTACGCTGCCTGACCGGTTATTAAATCCGCTGCCTGAAGGTGTCGAAATCGCAGGTTCGATTCCTCGCGATCAATTACTGCAAGCTTATCAGCAGGCCGACGCGTTGATTTTTCCTACATTATGCGACGGTTTTGGCATGGTAGTGACGGAAGCTTTTTCCTGCGGCCTTCCTGTCATTACAACCACCTCAGCCGGTGCTGCCGATCTGATTCGAAATCGTGAAAACGGGCTCCTCATTGAACCTGGAAGTACCGATGCCATCCGCGATGCGATTACGTGGTGTTTGGAAAATCGCGCAGCCCTCAACGCCATGCGAGAAGCCACGCTTCAGAGCGCGCGCAATTGGCAGTGGGAAGATTACCGAGGGAAACTGGCTGCTGAATTGAAACGGGTTCTCTCATGAGTGCGCGTATTTGTCTCATTACACCGTCGCATCCGTGCAGCAATCCACGGCTCGTCAAAGAAGCCGATGCTTTGCAGGAAGCGGGGTATTCCGTTCATGTCATCGCAAGCCGCTACATGCCGGCGCTGGATGTATTTGATCGTCCCATTTACAAAAACGCAAAGTGGACACATACGATTGTCGATCAGACGGGAAGCGCAAACCGCATTAAGTACGGCATCCAGCGCAAAGTCGCACGGCTTCTCCCGGAAATAACACACCGCATACCGCTACTTGCCCATCATCCCCCCGCACGTGACATGCTTCCCGCCGCGATCGCCCAACCGGCGGATCTTTACATCGGCCATGTGCTTGCGGGATTGCCGATTGCCGTTGCCGCCGCCAAACATCACCGCGCTCGCGCGGGATTTGATGCTGAAGATTTCCATTCGGAGGAAGTGGAAACCACTGACGCCGCGGATCTTCTTTCCCGTCAGAAGCTGGAGCGCCTTTTTAATTACTGCAGACACCGCACTGCTGCATCTCCTCAGATCGCGCAGGCTTATGAACAAATTTACGGAGGTAATATAACAAGCATCCTTAATGTATTTCCTCTGGCTATAGCGCCGGCAAAACCTCATGAAGGCAGCAATTCCTCTTCCGGCACGGCTATACGTTTCTATTGGTTCTCCCAGACCGTCGGACCCGCGCGAGGCATCGAGAAAATCGCGCCGATCCTGAACCGGCTTTCTTTTCCATGGCAGCTCGATCTGCGTGGATGGTGCGATGATGCTTACAAAGCGCAACTCCGTGCGTTATTCGGCGATCGTGTTCGCATTCTTCCTCCCGAACCACCCGAAGAAATGATCCGCCTTGCCGCGGAATACGATGCGGGGCTTTCTCTTGAACTTACGGTTCCCAGAAACCGGGACCTCTGCCTCACAAATAAAATTTTCACCTACTTGCTCGCAGGAATTCCGGTGATTTTAAGTAAAACCACCGCCCAATGCGCGCTGGCCGCGGAACTTGGCGATGCGGCCGCAGTTATTGATTTCAATGACATCGATAAATCGGCACAAACTCTTGAAGACTTTTTCGGGGACGACTCCCGGCGAAAAATCTCGCGCGATCATGCCTGGCACCTTGGCCAGACACGCTTTAACTGGGATGCTGAAAAAATAAAATTTCTTCAAACCATCGAACACTCTCTCGCTTCATGAAGATACTTATCACCGCCGATCCGGAATTGCCCGTGCCTCCCGTTTACTATGGAGGAATCGAACGCATCGTTGACGCCCTTGTGCGCGCACTCCAGGTGCAGGGACATACCGTTGGCCTGATGGCAAATGCCGCCTCCACCTCACCGGCGAGTCAATTGTTTGGCTGGCCAGGCACTAGCTCACAGGCAAAAACAGATACCCTGAAAAATATTATCGGCTTATCGAAAGCCGTGCATGATTTTAAGCCCGACGTCATCCACAGCTTTTCCCGACTTGCTTACCTGGGTCCTTTGCTTTTTGCAAAAATTCCAAAAATCATGTCCTATCAGCGGCATGTAGGTGGGACACAAATTTCCACAGCGGCGCGTCTTGCAGGCAACTCACTGCGCTTCACAGGGTGCAGTGAATTTATCTGCCGCATGGGACGGCCGAGTGGGGGCGAATGGCATGCGATTCCAAACTTTGTGGAGCCTGCACTCTGTGCATTTGGAGCAACCGTGGAAAAAGATGCTCCTCTGGTTTTTCTCAGCCGCATCGAATCCATTAAGGGAGTCGATCTCGCCATTCGTATCGCACGACGCGCGGGACGCCGCCTTATTCTTGCGGGCAATCATTCCGTGACTGGGCCCGAAGGAGATTACTGGAAACAAAAAGTTGAGCCGGAAATCGGGCACGGCGGCATTGAGCATGTCGGCGAAGTAAATGATGTGACCAAAGGTCCATTACTCGCGGCCGCGGCAGCATTACTCGTCCCCATTCAATGGGACGAACCGTTCGGCATTGTTTTTGCCGAAGCCCTGGCGGCAGGCACTCCGGTTATTTCATGCCCGCGCGGGGCACTTCCCGAGATTGTGGAAAATGGAAAACACGGTTTCCTGATTAATAATGAAGACGAAGGCGTCGAAGCCTGTACAAAAATTGGCGAGATCAGCCGCGCGGACTGCCGGGCCCGCGTCGAAGAAAAATTTTCTCTCAGCGTAGTTTCCGCCCAATATACAAAACTTTACGAATCTCTTCTTACCAAACGCCCTTAACACCTCAAC
>JBDSIH010000269.1:0-2598 GCA_039918055.1 Chthoniobacterales bacterium | reverse complement strand
AACAAACGAACAGCCCTTCCTATCATGAGCAAATGTTTACCCCTCTCGCTTTTTCTTTTTCTCGCACTTCTTACCCCCGTAAATGCGAATCCCGATCTGGCTGATCATTATCTGGCGCGCTCCGGGCAATACATGGGTAAAACGATCAAGGTCGGCGTGGCCTATGTGAGCGCCTACACCGCTGGTCCCTCGCAGAAAAACTATACGTGGTTCAATACCTTCACCGCCACCAGCACCCGGATTGGCGGATCGATCACCGTTCGCGTGAATGCAAAAGATGCCGCGGCCTTTGCCAAAAAATATGGCCCTTCCCTGCAAAACGCCAATGGCAGCAATGCTATCCTGACCAAGCCTCTAAGTGGTATCTTTTCCCAGACGGCACTGAAAAAGTGCTACATCGACTGCACTGACGCGACCGTAAAGAACGTAAAGACCGTCACAAAATAATTTTTTCGGATGAAGAATTTTCGCTGGGGATTAATCGGATACGGTGACCTTGCGGAAAAGCGGGTCGCGGCGGCACTACAGCAATCCGGGGAACTGCCTGGAGTCTGGGGGCGCAGCGCAACAAAGACAGCGGACTTTGCGGCGCGACATCATATTCCAAAAGCCTGCTCTACGCTTGAGGAGCTGCTCGCATTGGATATCGATGGCATCTACATCTGCACGCCACCCGTCACGCATGCGGAATATACAAAGAAGGCCGCGCTGGCGGGACATCACGTCATGGTCGAAAAGCCAATGGCCACAAGCGTGCGCGAATGCGAGGAGATGATAAGCATTACGGCTCAACAGGGCGTCACGCTGGGAGTCGCTTATTATCGCCGAACCTATCCCAAGATGATCCGCATTCGTGAACTGATCGAACAAGGCATTTTGGGAAAACCCGTGTGGGTGAACATTGCCCTGCATTCGTGGTTTGATCCCTCGACTGATAATCCGCAGCACTGGCGCGTTGAAAAACAGCTGAGTGGAAAAGCGGGTGCGCTCGCGGATATTGGCGTGCATCGTTTTGATCTGCTGGATTTCTGGCTTGGGGAATCGAAAGTCGTGCATGCCGCGTTTACGAATCTTGTTCATGATTACGATGTCGAAGACGGGGCAAGCGTCATCCTGCAACTTGCCAATGGCGCGCCGGTGCATGCGTTTTTTTCCTGGAATGCGAAGACGTGGATGGATCGTTTTGAAATCGTGGGCACGGAAGGAAAAATAATCGCCGAGCCACTGGATAGCCCCAGCCTGGTGATCATTCGCGGCGACGAACGCGAAGAGCTTTCCATCCCCGCCCCGGATAACCCACACCTTGTCTGCGTGCAGGATTTTGTCGCGGCATGTCGTGAAGGCAGGCGCCCGCTGTGCGACGGAGAAACAGGCCTGCGAACTAATGCCCTTTTGGAGACAGCCATCCGTACGGCCGGAAGATACGATTAATACTTCGTCTTAACGAAAGCCATCCCATGTATAAGAACATTCTCATCACCCTTGAAAATACTCCCGCGGATCAGACCATCCTTGATCATATTCGCCCACTGGCACGTTTAATGAATTCCCGACTGTTGCTATTGCACGTGGCGGACGGCTGGGTAGCACGCCGCTTCCTCGGCCTGGAAATGCCGGAAAGCGATGAGATGCGAGAAGATCTTACCTATCTTCAGAAACGCGCTGAAGAACTGCACGCGGATGGTTTTGAAGTGGATACGGTTCTCGCCCGGGGAACTCCTTCTACAGAAATCAGCCGTATCAGCCGTGAAAAAAATGTAGATCTTATTGCGATGACCACACACGGACATCGCTTCATTAAAGATCTGATTTATGGCAGCACAGCAGATAAAGTCCGCCATGAAGTCAGCATTCCCGTGCTGCTTCTGAAGATGAAGTAATCAGCGATCCAGCAAAAGACGCATTGGGTTTTCAATGCCGTCTTTGACACGGATCAGAAAACTTACTGCTTCCTTGCCGTCCACTACGCGGTGATCATAGCTCAACGCGAGATACATCATCGGGCGGATTACGATTTCACCTTCTACGACGACCGGACGCTCCTGGATTTTATGCATTCCGAGAATTCCGCTCTGTGGAGGATTCAGGATCGGTGTGCTCAGCAGCGAACCGTAAACACCGCCATTGGAAATGGTAAACGTTCCGCCCTGAAGATCTTCAAGACCGATTTTTCCATCGCGTGCTTTCTGAGCATAGGCTCCCAGTGCGCGCTCGACATCCGCGAAGGACATCTTCTCGCAATCGCGGAGCACAGGAACGATGAGCCCCTTTTCCGTGCCGACAGCAACTCCGATATCGTAGAAATGGTTCTCGACCACTTCGTCGCCCTCGATCCTCCCATTCACCGAAGGGACCGCCTGAAGCGCATCGACGACGGCCTTGATAAAGAAGGACATGAAGCCGAGTTTCACCCCATGACGGGCAACAAAATCGTCCTGCACCCGCTTGCGGAGATCCATGATCGCCGTCATGTCGCACTCGTTGAAAGTCGTCAGAATTGCGGCTTCCTGCTGAGCGTTAACGAGATGGCTCGCGATTTTACGTCGGAGCGGCGACATCTTTTTGCGAGTGGTCCGCGCCTCGGAAGGCACTGAACTC
>JBDSIH010000268.1:0-2504 GCA_039918055.1 Chthoniobacterales bacterium | reverse complement strand
TCAAACGGCGCTTCTTCCCGCGCTGTCGTTCCATCCGGCAATCGCCGATAGAGCACAATCGTCGACGGAGCCTGAAACTCGACGGTGATAATACCCTCCGTGCGGTCGCGTCCAAAAAGAATCTGATTTTCCAGAAAATCCACAGCGGTAACGTAGGCAGATTAATGCAGGTGGGCAATACGCAGGTGATACATACTTGCGGACAGAGTTTTCATTCGTCATTTCTCTGTATGAGCGACGATTCTTAGGTTAAATTGGTGAAAACCAATCTTCTCCGATAGACGTAACCGATACGTGGCTCTTTTCTTCTTTTCGCTATTCCTTTTTATTGGATCTGTTCTGACTCTGATCCGTGCGCCGTGGCTGTGGGTCTGGATGCTGCGGATTATTTTAACCGAGTGGAGCTGGGTGTTTCTACTTCTGGCAATTGCGGTCGTCATTTTCGCCGGAGGCGGAAATATAGGCCGTATTTCACGCATCCTCGCGGCGCTCTCCATGATCATATATCTGCTGCCACTTATTCATGCAGCGCGGGTGGCGATAAAATATCGCGTTGTCCTGAAAGTCCCGCAAGTCTCGCGGGTTGCATTTGAACGCATTTCTGTTGGCGATCATGGGCAATATCTCGATTTTTACCCTTCGCAACATTCCGGCGTCGCTCCGTGTGTGGTCGTTGTTCATGGCGGGGGATGGCGCGGAGGGGACACGCAGGAATTGCCGGCGCTAAATTCCATTCTCGCGAAAAACGGCTATGCAGTGGCATCGGTTTCCTATCATCTTGCACCCGAATCGGCATGGCCCGTGCCTTATGAGGATATCGTTACGGCAATGCAGTTTCTTCGTGCCAATGCGACGCGGTTTAATATCAACCCGGATTGCCTGATTATGCTCGGACGCTCGGCAGGCGGACAGCTTGCAGCAGATGTTGCAGTGCACAAAGCCGTTCCGGGCATCCGTGGCTGTATCTGCTTTTATGCCGCGCTGGATATGGAGTTCGGATATCGCAGCGGGAGCGAGAATGATGTTTTAAAATCCCGGCAATTGCTGCGCGACTATCTCGGTGGCACCCCTGAGACTTCGCCGAGGGCTTACCGCGAGGCATCGCCGATCTTCTTTATTACTTCCGATACCGCTCCCTTCCTGTTGATTCACGGCACACGCGATGAATTGGTCTGGGCGAAGCACAGTCAGCGGTTTGCGGATGAATTGCAGAAACAGGGCGTGAAGTATCGCTACCTGGAATTTCCCTGGTCGACACATGCACTGGATTTTCCGCCGCTGGGTCTTGGACGAATGCTATCCACTTCCGCCATTCTTGATTTTTTGCGCGAAGTGTCAGGCCACCAACAGAACCACGCAGAGTGAAACGGCGCTGAGAATCGTAGAGAGTGCGACGGCGCCAGACGCCACGACTTCATCGGCCTGGTTCAGTCTCGCCATCGTATAGGAAGCGACTGCGGTGGGACAGGCGGCGAAAATCAGAAGCACGCGAAGGTCCAGTCCCTGAAGCCCAAAGGCTCGTCCCAAAAAATAAGCGATTACGGGCGAGAGCGCGACCTTGATCAGGGCGGCCATGGAGACCGCGGTCACGCTTCCTTTCAGAGAAGTGATCATCAACGATCCGCCAATGCACAAGAGCGCAACCGGCACGGCGACATCGCCAAGCTTGGCCATGGCCGCATCCAGAAAAGGCGGTAGAGTGAGAGAAAATCGCGAAAAAACAAATCCGGCGGCGCATGCAATGATGAGCGGATTCAGCAAAATATTCACCAGGGTCGATCGTATGGAACTTGCGGAAAGGCGATGTTGCGCGAGTTGAAAAACGAGCACGGCAAGGATGTTATAAACTGCCGTGAGGGGAGCCATGACGAGCAGGGCGGTCGCAAGCGGCGGTTGACGCTCTACGGAGGGAAGGTTGGCCAGCGAGTAGAGCAGAACAGGAATGCCGATATAGGCAAGGTTTGCACGGAAGCCCGCCTGAATGAAGCTGGCCGCAGTGCCCGCGGGAAGGCGAAGCAGACATGAGGCCAGCCATGCAAATCCGAGCGTCAGGAGCGTCACTAGGAGCAGGACGAGAAACACCCGCCCCGCCTGCGAGCTCGGTGCGGAGGCGTGCGCGATATCGCGGAAAATGAGAACGGGAAGCGCGACCCAGAAAACCAACTTGTTCAGATCCGCGATGAATTGCGGACCGAGGAATTTGATGTGGGCAAGGATAGCTCCCAGCACAATCAAAATCAAAATAGGCGCAAGTGTCAGAATGACGTACACGCGGACAGATCAACACATCGGATTTTACCTAAAAAGAACGAAATAAGAAAACGCGCACTTTAGCGTTGTCCGGCGCTGCGGCGCCCTTCATCGTGAGCGCATGAATCCGGTAGAATTCGGCCTTCCCCACCGCGAGCCCTTTGTATTCGTGGACAGAATCATCCAGATCGAACCGGGACAAAGCGCGTATTGCGAAAAGACGTTCCCCGCCACGCAGGATTTTTTTCGTGGCC
>JBDSIH010000267.1:0-3359 GCA_039918055.1 Chthoniobacterales bacterium | reverse complement strand
GCCCTTATTGGGGTCTATGGGTCCTGAATAAGGATAAATTCGTTGCGGTGCAGTGCTGTCGAAATTGGGCGCTTTGGCTTCCGCTCCCGGATAGAACTCCGTCAACCACCCTCCGCGGAAAGAAACGTGCACATCGAGGGGCGGAAGCGATTCTCCTTTCGGTGGATAAAAATAAATTACCGGGGTTTCAAGCCGCATAGTCACATCCGGATGACAACTCGGAACGCCCTGAAAAAAGCGAGGCGGTACATCACTCGGATTCAGCAGAAAGTGGTAGGATAATCGATGAACGAACGCATTGGGCACCGGTTCGTCATCGGTATTGATGCCGCCTATGGCATCTCCCTTTTCGTTCTGTAGAGAAGTAAAAGTTCCCCATTCATGGACGACCAGCGGCTTCGCCAAAAGAGTGGAGGTGAAAGTCAGCAGGAACAGAGCTGCGATTTTTTTCATAATCAATGATTAGTTGGAGTGCGGACGCGTACTGCACGGGGCGAATGGCAGATTAAGATAAAAAATAGAAGAAAGCAACTTAGCCTCGTATTGACAGGCGAGCGGCGATGACGTTTCCTAAAACGCACATGGTCGACGAAATTCCATTGCTGGCGGGGATAGGACTGCATCGTTCATTTCGCATTGGCGGGCGCGAGGTGAATGTCCTGAAAGGTATTGATTTTCAGGTTCAGCGCGGCGAATCCGTTTTTCTCTATGGCGCTTCCGGCGCGGGGAAGACAACATTGCTTTATACGCTGGCGGGACTGGAAAAACCTGAAGACGGAATTGTAAAATTCGAAGGCGTTTCGCTTTATGATCTGCCATCGGGCAAACAGGCGCAGTTGCGCAATCAGCGCATGGGATTTGTTTTTCAAAGTTACTTTTTGCTGCCGGAACTGACCGCGCTTGAGAATGTCATGATGCCCGGCATGATCGGCGGAAGAAAAAGCGAGACGCGCGCAAAGGAATTGCTGGCCCGCGTCGGCCTGGGTGAACGTTTTCACCATTTGCCCTCGGAGCTAAGTGGTGGCGAGCAGCAGCGTGTGGCGATTGCCCGTTCGCTGTCGAATGATCCCGTCTTACTTTTCGCCGATGAGCCGACAGGAAATCTCGATTCTAAATCCGGCGGCGAAATCATGGAGCTTCTGCTCAGCATGGTGCGCGAAGAGAATCGTGCGCTGCTCGTCGTGACTCACGATGAAAAACTCGCGAAGCACGGGGATCGTGTCGCACGGATTGTAGACGGAAAAATGGAAGTCTAACCGCCGAGATAGGCGCTCTTCACTTTTGGGTTATCCATCAGTTCGCCCGGCAGCCCTTCGAGAAGGATTTGGCCCGTTTCCAGCACGTAAGCACGGTCGCAGGTTTCGAGTGCGAGATTGGCGTTTTGCTCCACGAGGAGAATAGTGAGTCCGCGTTCTTTGCGGATTTCGAGAAGTTTTTCGAAAATTGTCTGTACGAGGATTGGGGCGATTCCGAGCGAAGGTTCGTCGAGCATAAGGAATTTCGAGCCGCTCATGATGGCGCGCCCGATGGCCAGCATTTGCTGTTCGCCGCCGGAGAGTGTTCCGGCAATCTGCTGTTGTCGCTCTGCGAGACGGGGGAAAATCGTGAAAATATATTCCTGATCGCTGCGCATGGCGTCAGATTTTTTCCGGCGGTAGGCGCCCATCGCGAGATTTTCCTTCACGGTCAGGTTGGTGAAAATCATGCGTCCCTCCGGAACGTGAGCGATGCCGTGTTCGACGACACGGTGCGCGGGCAGGTTGCCAATCGACGCGCCACGAAACTGAATCGTTCCACTTGCCGCTGGCAGCAGTCCGGAAATTGTTTTCAGCAGCGTGGTTTTCCCGGCGCCATTTGCACCGATCAGTGCGACAATTTCTCCTTCATCGACATGCAGGGAAACTCCATGCAGCGCTTCGATTGTTCCGTAGCACACACAAAGTTTTTCAATGTTCAAAACGGTGGTCATTTTTTTGTCGTGCGTCCAAGGTAAGCATTGATGACGCGTTCATCCTTTTGAATCTGCTCCGGCGTGCCTTCAGCAAGAAGATGCCCCTGATCCAGAACGAGAATGCGGTGGCACACGCCCATCACGACTTTCATGTCGTGCTCGACGAGTAGAACAGCGATCTTAAATTCTTTCTGCACGAAGCGTATCAGCTCCATAAGGCGCGTCTTTTCCGTCGAGTTCATTCCAGCGGCGGGTTCGTCGAGAAGAAGAAGTTTCGGCCGTGTCGCCAGCGCGCGCACAATTTCCAGCCGGCGTCTGTCGCCGTAGGAAAGCGCGGAGCAGGAGGCGTCCTTTTTGTCTGCCAGATCAAAAAGCTCAAGAAGGTGCAGGGCTTCCTCATGCACTTGTTTTTCCTCGGCAAAGAACTTTGGTCCACGCGTCAGGGCGTGGAGTATGCCGTGCTTCAGATTCAGCGTGAATGCGGCGCGCACATTTTCAAGGACACTTAGGGAGGAAAACAGCCGGATATTTTGAAACGTGCGGGCAATTCCCTGCGCGGTGATCCGGTAGGGGCGCAGGCCATTGCAGAGCCTGCCTTCGAAGCGCACTTCGCCACCCGTGGGACGATACACTCCGGTAATGACATTAAATACGGAAGTTTTTCCCGCACCATTCGGACCGATCAGTCCCACAAGTTCCTCATGCCGGATATCAAGCGTAATGCCTCCAAGCGCGACGAGTCCGCCAAAACGCAGCGAACAATCTCTCAGGCATAACAGAGGTTCACTCATGGCGTTTTGCGTGGGCGTAGTAGTTTCGAAAGTCCGCCCAGCAATCCCTGCGGACGAAGAATCATGAGAAGAATGAGCAGCACCGCATAGATAATGATGTTGTATTGCGCCATGCCGCGCAGCCATTCATTGAGAAAAGTGAGCAGGGTCGAGGAGGCGATCACGCCTGCGGTATCTCCCATGCCACCGAGGATAACCATCACCACGACTTCGATCGACTGCATGAAGCCAAAGCGTTCCGGGCTGATGAACTGTACAGCGTGTGCGTAAAGCCCACCTGCGATACCTGCAAAAAATGCGCCTCCGACAAATGCCGCGACTTTATATTTCGTGCTGTTTATTCCCATGGCTTCTGCGGCGATCTCATCATCGCGCACCGCAAGAAAGCCGCGACCATAGGTGGAATGCACCAGACTCCATACTGTGTAGATCGTGATACTCGCTGCGGCAAAAACCCAGAAGAGATTTGTATAGGCGGGAATGCCCGCCATACCGCGAGGGCCGCCAAGACTGTTTGTATTCTGAATCAGCACGCGAATGATTTCACCAAAGCCAAGCGTTACGATGGCAAGGTAGTCGCCATGCAGTCGCAGAGACGGTCCGCCAACGAGCAGGCC
>JBDSIH010000266.1:0-1855 GCA_039918055.1 Chthoniobacterales bacterium | reverse complement strand
GGGTGAGGGAGGCCACGGCGGTAAGATATTCCGCATCGGAATTTGCCCGTTCGAATCGGGCTGCGGAGAGGTCATTCTGCGCGGCGGCGAGTTCGGTGATGGTTGTCAGTCCCTCATTAAACGATGCCTGCACGGCATTAAATGTTTCCTGTGAAGAGAGTAGTAGTGATTCCGCATAATCCACACGACGACGGGCAGTGGCGGTATTGTAATAGGAAGTCCATACATCGAGCGCGGTATCGAGGCGTTCGATTTCCACTTGGGCGCGTGCACCTTCCTCCTCCGCGGCTTTGCGTTTGACACGTTCCACCCGCTCGAAACCGTCGAAGAGATCCCAGTCTACGACGACATAAGCGCCATACTGGTTTTGATTTTCCGAATACGTTCCGGTCGTCTTGCCGGCATCGGCGTGATAAACAAAGGTGTCATTCCGCAGATTCCCCTCAAAACGGACGGTTGGAAGAAAATCTGCCTTAGCACGACGCGTCGCGGCTTCCCGTGCGCGTAGCTCTGCAATTCGTCCTGCGAGATCCGGGCGATTTGCCAATGCGGAATCAATGAGCGTATCCAGCTTTGCCTGAAGCTCCTGATAAGATGAAGGAGGGATAAGCGATGTAACCTTAAGCGGCATATTCGCCGAAACACCTGCTGCGGTGCGTAGCTGACCGAGCGTCGTCTTTATTTTACGCAGCGCATCCTCCACATCAAATTGCGCCTGCGTAAGTGTCTTGGTGGCCAGTAGCATCTCTGGCTGTGTGGCAAGGCCGGACTTCATGCGTTCGTTGATCATTGCGGAAATCGTCTTCGCGAGATCAAGATTCGCCATAGCCGCTTTTTGCTGGGAGAGCGCCGCATTGTGGGCGAAGTAAGCCCGCTGGATCGCAAAAACCGTGCGCTGCATCTGACGATTATAATTAAGATTCGCTGCGTCCAGCGTGTGAAGCGTGCGTTGGAGGTCTGCATTGCGTCGTCCAAAGTCCGCAAGCAGATATTCCAGCACGATTGCCGGTGCAATATTGGCTCGTGTGTAATTATCCGGTCCGGTGGCTGCCATCGTATAGCCCCGGTCTGAACCACCTTCGACATGCAGGGCGGCTTTTGGATAATAAGGGGCGCGGGCTTCTCCCACTGCCGCGGCAGCTCCGCGGGCATTCTGCCATGCCACCTGGGTGTAGGGGTTGTTGCTTAATCCGAGATCGATCAGAGCTGCAAGATCATAGGCTTTGTCCGGCTGAAACTTGACACCTTCTTCTTTGACCTTAACGATCTCCACAGGCTTTTGTTTGGTTGCTTTAGCAGCTGGTTGCGCAAAAGCGGATGGGGATATGACAAGCAGGCAGAAGGTAAGCATTCCGATCCATAGGAATTGAATTGCGGGGGTTGTCCGCTTTAATTTACGCTCCGGCGATGGCATGGTTTAAGAAAGCGCTAATACTCTGTTGCGCAATGAGTATGGCTGGATGCGATCCACAATTCAACATCAGCGGCGCATACTTTCCTGATTGGCTTGCCTGCATCCTGGCTGGTCTCATCGGGACGTGGCTATGTCATGAAGTTATGGTTCGCACGGGCATAGCTCCGCATTTTCGGCCTGCTATCCTTGTCTATCCCTGTCTTTTCATCACCATCTCCTGTGCGCTGTGGCTTCTTTTCTTTTCCGCATGACCACTGACGTGCCGCCATCCAATCCTGTGCAGCGTCTTCTGGGCCTGTTGTTTTCACTTCTCGTCATCGTGCTGGCGATCCTTCTGGCTCTGGCCGTCAACCGGAGTGCTAAGATAAACCCCCGCACCGATGATGCGCAGGTTCGCGCCAATGTCATCGGCATCGCCCCGCAGGTTCCCGGCACTATCGT
>JBDSIH010000265.1:0-4524 GCA_039918055.1 Chthoniobacterales bacterium | reverse complement strand
GGCCGCTCGCCTGCAACATGGGCACGCGGTTCTCTAACCTGAGTATTGCCAGTCGTGGGAGACGTCACAAAAGGTCCCCCTGCCAGCGGAGCCTTGTCGGTGAATGCGACTTCGGGAAGATCGGTTTTTTTACCCTCCAACGGAAAATCCTTCCGAAGAGGATGATAAGGATATCCATCCCACATCAAAATACGGCGAAGATCAGGATGACCCTTAAAGCCAATGCCCATCATGTCAAAGATTTCACGCTCGTGCCAATCGGCTGTCGGCCAGATATCGGAAATGGTCTGAACTTCCGCTTCATCTTCAGAAACGCTGACTTTAAGGCGCAAGTGAGTCCCATCCTTCATGGAGTAAAGTTCGTAAACCATCTCGAATCGGGGCTCATCTCCAAAATGATCCACGCTGGCAATATCCAGCAAATAGTCAAAGCCAAGCGTATCGCGACAATACAGACACAGATCATGTAACGCTTCCGCCTTCACCCGATAACTCGTCTCACCACGGAATTCTGTTTTATTATCAATGTTCGCGGAAAACTTTTCCTCGATCTGCGAAAGAAATTTTGGAGATTCCATGTCGAATTTTATAATGTTTCGATCAATTCCCGCTTCTGATCCTGGACAGAACTTTCGCCCTCGATCTTTTTCTGCAAACGCATCAGCCCGTCCAGCAATGCTTCGGGCCGTGGAGGACAACCCGAGATATAAACATCCACCGGAAGAAGATGGTCAATTCCCTGCAGCACGGCATAGCTGCGATACATTCCGCCGCTTGATGCGCATGCGCCCATCGCGATTACCCATTTCGGCTCAGGCATCTGATCGTAGATACGCTTTACGGCGAGAGCCATTTTGTAGGTCACGGTTCCGGCAACAATCATCACGTCAGATTGCCGTGGAGAGAAACGCATTACTTCCGCGCCGAAGCGGGAAATATCATAGCGGGATGACGAAGCCGCCATTAACTCAATGGCGCAACAGGCTAACCCCATCGGCATGGGCCAAAGCGAGTTTTTGCGCATCCAGTTCACCGCAGCATCAAGCTGGGTAAAAATTACATTACCTTCGATCTTGGAATCATAAGCCAGTGGACTTGGCGAGCTCATGCCGCAACGTTAAAGACGACAGCGGTATACGCCAAGCGGAAATTGCACGGATTAAGGAATAATCAGCGTCATACCGGCCTTTAGGTTCACCTTGCCACCCAATTGGTTATGGTTAGCATCGGCAATATCCTTCCACCGTGCGGAAGTTTTATAAAATTTACGGGAAATTGCTGCCAGGGTATCTCCATTTTGGACCACGTAGGTTTTCGAGTCCTTCCCCGGTTTTTTGTCCGGTTTCGAGGCTTTCGCAGCAGTAGGCACATTTTTTGTATTTGCCGCTGTAGCTGCCGATTTTTCGGCGGCTTTATGTTCCGCCAATTCCTGGCGCAGAGCCATATTTTCATTTTTCAACCTTATCGCTTCGGAGCGGGAAATGGGCATTCCCTCGCCAAGGTCAGTCACCAGCATGGCTTCAAGGCGTTTGACGGAGCGCTTTACCTCTTCCGACTTGGAACCGGTGGGATGAAAACTCAAATACCGCCGATAATGATGCAGGGCCGAAACGCGATCATGTAAACAATCATCATAAATGACCCCCAGATGATAATGCGATTCTGAGGTCGACGAAGTGCCATCAAGCGAAGCCTCGTAAAGACGGACTGCTTTTGGATAATCCTTGGACTTCTCGGCCTGCTGGGCCTCTTCCGAATTTTTGACGCCCGGACGCAGAAGACGATCACACCCCGTGCTCAGGCACAGTAACCCAATGAGAAATATTACTCCAAAAAAAGTGAGGTGTGTTTTCATTTTTCCACAGACTGCCCTACTTCAAAAACTTCGAAATCTGTTCGTGGACGGTTTTTAGAACTTTGACGCGGGTATACCACTTGTAGTTTGCCGGTATCACAGTCCAGGGAGCGTTGGGCGTGGACGTTTTTATAAACATGTCTTCCGCCGCCTTGTTATGCAAATTCCATTTCCGGCGGTTCCGCCAATCTTCATCCGTGATTTTCCAGTGCTTGTAAGGATCACCCTCGCGTCTTTTGAAACGCGCCAACTGCTCCTGCTTGGTAATGTGGAAATAGAGTTTGATGATGATTGCCCCATCATCCGTCAGTGTGCGTTCAAACTCGTTGATTTCCTGATACGCACGTTGCCACTCGGCATTGGTCGCAAATCCTTCCACGCGCTCCACAAGAACACGGCCGTACCAGGAGCGGTCAAAAACCACCATCTGCCCGTAGGAAGGCAGGCGGTTCCAGAAACGCCATAGATAATGATGCTGGTACTCCTCCGGAGTGGGTTTGATAATCGAATAGACCCGTAGCAACCGCGGATCGAGCTTCTCCACAATGCGCTTGATGGCGCCACCCTTACCCGCTGCATCCGGCCCCTCGACCACGACAATCACCGTGCGCTTTGTTTCCCGAAGACGCAGCTGCAGGTTCAGCATGTTAAGCTGATATTCCTTCAGCTTTCTTTTATACTCCTCCTGATCCAGGGACCATTCCTGATTCAGCTTATCCAGAACAATGCGTTTCGAGGAACTCATAAATATTAAATTGGTTTATGCCTTCAGAAAACGGGTGAAGAATTCGACAGACTTGTTCCCCCCCCACTGATGGTCTCCTGGGAACATATCAAGATACAGCTTATCCGCTGCGCCGGCCTTGTCGTAGATGGCCTTCACTTTTTCATAGCACTCGACGGCATTATCCACATGGAAACAAACATCATGAATTCCGATATTCACAAGAAGCGGCGTTGGCGCGATCAGCCCCTGCAGTTCCGGCAAATCAACAAGATTATACAGCCCGGGCGATACCTGCATTCCACAATAGTTCAAATCATGAATGCCATACTTTGCAATGATATCGCTATAGCAGATATTTTCAGCGGCCTTGAAGCGGGGATCCGTTAACGCGGACCATACCGTCATCGCTCCACCACCACTGAGTCCCATGACGCCAAGTCGGTCGCCATCGATTTCCGGAAGCGTGCAGACGAAATCCGTTGCCGCTTTACCGTGGCCCAGATTGATCGAAAGACTCGTCATACCAAACATTGTGGCATTGAGAAAATAAAGATTGCACCAGTCGCGGCCTCCATCGTGGTTAAAATAATGTGGACGGACGTTATCATTGCGCTCGCCGACTCCCATCCAGTCGATACCGTAAGTGGCAAATCCGGCTTGCGCCATTTGATGACCGTAGTCGTAATTAAATCTCGCGATCTCCGCGTTTACCGAAGTCGGACCCGCATTCCCCATGACAGCGTTTTTCCCCTGCTCACCATGACCGTGCCAGCACTGGATGGCGGGAAGCTTTCCGTTACTTCCTTCAGGAGTATTGACCTGAAGGGCCGCTGATGCACCGGGGCTGACTTCGATAAGATATCTGCGTTTCCGTACGCCACGATCCACCCACTCTGTAATAAGTTCTGCTTGTGACTCCACCTTTTGAGGCCACAGACCCAGCGTGTTTAGCACCTGAGACTTCGCGTCCTTCTTCCAATCTTCAAACGAACCCTTGAACCCGGGAAAGGAAAATCTAGGAGTGTGATTTTTCGCCATGTCTATAAACATGCCGAGAGGACTCAGGTTGCGAATAGGAGTAGCTTTCATGCGTAGTGCCAGAGGTCTTAGCAAATTCCATCGAGAAGTCCATCCTTCAGAATCAGGACTATAATACTTGGGTGCTATAGCTGATTTTAATATTTTACTGAGCAGCCATAGGAGGCGGTCTGTGCCTGACTTACCGGCTTACCTGCCAAAGCTTCATCCAGAGCGGCTTTGACGTAATTTTTTGAAGTTGGGATGTCTGCCACGTCTGTGCTCTTTTTGTCATCGATGGCGCCCGAATAGAGAAGAACGCCCGCGGGATTAATGACAAACATATCAGGCGTTGTCTTTGCATCGTATAACCTTCCCACGATTCCTTTTTCATCAAGGAGAATTACCGTGGCATTCGAACCCTCCTGCTGTTTCCGCTTGTTTGTCTCCTCGGGAGTCAAATTCCCCTGTTTGCCAGGAGCGGACGAAACGATCGAGAGCCAGACCACACCCTTATCCGTATATTGCTTTTGAAGATTTTGCATATTGTGACTCTCGTAATGCTTTCGTACAAACGGGCAGCCAAGATTCAGCCATTCCAGGACGACAAATTTGCCTTTGTAATCCGATAGCTTGTGCGTCTTGCCATTGGAATCCACGGCGGTAAAATCGGGGGCTGCTTTTCCAATTTCAGGGGCCGCGCTTAGGTTTCCCACGGCAACGAGTGCCGCAGTGATCATCATTATAATTATTTTCATGGTTAGTTTATGGGTTCGGTGGGGCAGAATTTTTCGACAACGCGTGGAGAACAATCTGTTCGGTAATCAACTCCGACAAAATGACTGGCTGCGCGTCTTTCCCTGCGGGATAAAATATATAAAAGGGAACACCCACCCGGCCGAACAGCTTTAATTCGGCAGTAATA
>JBDSIH010000264.1:0-4152 GCA_039918055.1 Chthoniobacterales bacterium | reverse complement strand
TTTCTGGAATTGATGGCGGTCATTGTCATCGGAATTTTTATTGCCAGTTTTTTCATCTGGTACGTGGAACGCAAACATCACAATGACCACTTCGGCGGCAAGACGCTTGCAGGCTTCGGCTCCGCGGTGTGGTTTTCCGCCGTCACCATGACGACCGTGGGCTATGGCGACAAAACACCGCAGACCCTCGCAGGCCGGATCATCGCCTTTATCTGGATGATGGCGGGCGTATTAATCATCGCTACCTTCACCGCTATGGTCGCCACCACGGCGGCAAAGATGATGCCCAAAGAATTAAAAAACCCCGACGAATTGCGAGGCATGAGTATCGGCGTAGTCACCGACAGCTCGGGCGAGCTCGTCCTCAAAAAGCACAATATCCCGACCATCGGCTACAAATCCACCGATGCCGCACTCGATGCCATGCTGAAGGGCGAAGTGCAGAGCGTCGTCGATGACCGCATGGTGCTCGCCTATCTTCAGGAAAATAATTACGCAGGCAAGGTGCAGCTTCTCTCGCTGCGTTTCCATGAATTTTATGTCTCCTTTGCCATGCCGGACAACAGCCCGATCCGCGAAACGCTGAATATCGCCCTACTCGAACTCATCCACTCCTCGGAATGGAAAAAACAACTGACCTTCTGGGTCGGGAAGAACAATTCACCGGCATACTAAATCCCCCGTTCATGAAAAATCCGGCCACACCCACCCACACGCACAAGGATTTCAAGCTCCGCTACGGGCAGCCCATTCCCTTCGGCGCCACACCCGTCCCCGGCGGCGTAAATTTCGCCCTCTTCTCGGCGCATGCCACGCACTGCACCCTTGTTCTCTTCAAACGCGGCGACCGTGAACCCTTCGAGGAGATTCCCTTCCCGCCGGAATTCCGTATCGGTGATGTCTTTGCCATGATCGTCTTTGATCTGGATATCGAAGCCATCGAATACGGCTACCGCGTGGATGGACCGAACAAGCCCGCACTCGGCCACCGCTTCAACCCGAAAAAAGTCCTCCTCGATCCCTACGCAAAGGAAGTCTCCGATGGCTGGGATCTCTGGACGCTGCCGGACAAGGACCTTCCGGTCGGCCCGGATCGCGGCCGCATCCTCGTGGAGGATTTCGACTGGGGCCACGACCGCCAGCTTTCCATCCCCGAAAAAGACCTCGTTATTTACGAGATGCACCTGCGCGGATTCACGCGGCACGACAGCTCCCGCATCCAGAATGCCGGAACCTACGAGGGCATGCGGCAGAAAATTCCCTACCTGAAAAAACTCGGCGTCAATTGCGTCGAGATCATGCCCATCTTTGCGTTTGATGAATTTGAAAACACGCGCACGAATCCCCTGACCGGTACGCGTCTCGTGAATTACTGGGGCTACAGCACGCTGGGTTTCTTCGCGCCGCACGCCGCCTTTGCCGCCACCGCCGCGCAGGGCAAGCAGGCAAATGAATTTAAGCAGCTCGTCCAGGACCTCCATGCAGAGGGAATCGAGGTGATACTCGATGTCGTCTTCAACCACACCGCCGAGCAGGGCGAAAACGGCCCCATGATTTCCTTCCGCGGCATTGATAATGCCACCTACTACATGCTCCTTCCCGATGGGGCCTACGCGAACTACACCGGCTGCGGAAATACGCTGAATGCAAACCACCCCGTCGTGCGGAAATTCGTCATCGATTGCCTGCGCTACTGGGCGGGTGAATACCACGTGGATGGCTTCCGCTTCGATCTCGCCTCCGCCCTCGGGCGCGCAAGCGATGGCTCCCCGCTCGCAAATCCCCCACTCCTCGAGGAGATTGCCTACGATCCCGTTCTTTCCAATTGCGACCTCATCGCCGAAGCGTGGGATGCAGGCGGCCTCTACCAGGTCGGCAACTTTCCCTCCTACCGCCGCTGGTGCGAGTGGAATGGAAAATTCCGCGATACCTCGCGTAAATTCCTGCGCGGCGATCCCGGCGTAACCGGCGAAATGGTTCAGCGCATCATGGGTTCGCCCGATTTGTACGCGGCGGCGGGACGCAAACCCACGGCCTCGATCAATTTCATCACCTGCCACGACGGCTTTACCCTGCGCGATCTCGTTTCCTATAACGAGAAACACAATCTCGCGAACGGCGAAAATAACGGCGACGGCAATAACGACAACATCAGCTACAACTACGGCGCGGAAGGCGATACCGACGACGCAGAGATCAATACCACCCGCCTGCGCCAGCAGAAGAACGCCATGGCGCTGCTGTTCCTGAGCCAGGGCGTGCCCATGATTTACATGGGCGACGAATGCGGACGCACGCAGAACGGAAACAATAACGCGTATTGCCACGATGAAGCGTGGAACTGGTTTGACTGGACGCTCCCTGATAAGAACGCCGAGCTCTTCCGCTTCTGCCAGAAGCTCATTGCATTCCGAAAAGCAAACCCCGCGCTCACCCGCGATGAATTTCTCACCGGCCACGACCAGGTCGGCAGCGGCTACGCCGATATCAGCTGGCACGGCACCCAGCCCTGGAAACCTGACTGGACCCCCAACAGCCACACCCTCGCCTTCCTGCTCTGCGGCAAGCACACCGCCGCCGAAGGAGGCCCGCCGCATTTCATCTACTGCATGATGAACATGTTCACCAAGCCGCTCGAATTCACACTCCCCGTCATCCCAAAAGGCATGACATGGTTCCGCGCCATCGATACCGCCGGCACCGCACTGAACGACATCACCGACCCCGGCCAGGAAGCCCCCTTCAGCGAAAAGACCATCACCCTCCACGACCGCAGCATCGTCGTGCTCATCGGGCGATAGACGTTTCCATTATGGAAAAACCCCGCGCTCCCCGTCAGCTAAGAAAAGTCGCATGGATATTCCTGATTACGGGCATCGGGTCCGCCGTTGGAATGGTCTATCGGAGTTTCAGCGAATTGGGCTTACACAGTTTTGATTTTGGGGTGCTGGGGATTTTCATCTTTTTCGGATTACTAAATTACCGTCGCGGCTGGCGCACCCTGGCATTGATTGAACTGTGGCTCCTCCTTTTTACACTTCCGATTTTATTTATCGTCTCTCTCTGGGGCCTTTACGCGGTCATTCCTAACGTTGGAATGTATTTATTTATCACATTCGTTTATATTATTATTCCTTTTATGCTCACCCTCTGGATGTATCGCGTGCTGACAAAGCCGTGGATCCGCAGCCTGTTTTACGCCGACTCGCAATCCGGGGCGCAAACCAATCAGTAAGCAGGCCGTGCGTCCCATTTTAGGGTTAAACGAACCTAAAGTCCCATTGCCTCCAGGCGTTCCACATCGGAAAGAAACGGCGAGGTATTCACGGCCTGATCCAGCGCAGCCATCATCGCGTGACTCCGTGTGGAGATAAACACGCCGAAGACATACAGGAGCAGCCCAACCAAAATCGCCCAGTACAGGCCACTAAAAAGAAAAACAATCAGTGCCCGAGCAGACATGGTATAGCTCATACCCAAAATCACCGCGCCGGTTATCAGGGCCAGCATTTTCACAACGCTGCCCCACACCGCCAGAGAATGCGCCACCGCATACGCATCCTGATAGCGTCGGATAAAGACATTCGCCTTGAGAGACTGCTCCGGCGTATTGCCCGCCTTGTTTGCCTCGATAAGCCGGGTAATTCGCTCAAGATACGCCGCCTCATTCGCCAGCGTGCGGGTTTTACAAAGCCCAGTGCTGAAGAGCGCCAGATATTCCGTTCCACATTTTTTACAGGTACTCATAGAGGCTAATTGAAGACACCCGAATATTTCTGCATTGGCAAATTATTAAATTCGTCGTCACAAAACTGCATTGTTTTATTTTCAAGGGATTGATTTTCATTAGGGTGAATGGCTATGCCGAGCAGACGAAAAGCGCCCTTAAAACTGAAAGTTATAGCATCCAGCTTTATGCTCATTGGTATACTGGCCCTCGTTCGATTTTTTTGTTACTCGGTTCCCTACCACAACCCGGATATTCCGCTTGATGTCCTGGGAATTCCGATTTGCTTCGGCCTGCTGTACTACCGCCGCGGATGGCGCATCGTCGGGCTTGCCCTTCTCTGGATGTGGATGGTTTTATTTCTTCCGATCATTCTCCTGATGATCATCACACTGCGGGATATATCCTCGCTTCCTTTTATCCTG
>JBDSIH010000263.1:0-3671 GCA_039918055.1 Chthoniobacterales bacterium | reverse complement strand
CTATTTTTCGACAAAAACACACGGATCAGGCATTGGACTTGCTACCTGCTATTCGATTTTGAAACGCCACAAGGGTGTTATTCTTGTCAATTCGGAACGCGGAAAAGGGAGCGAATTCATAGTGCTGCTACCCGCCGCTGAGCCCCTGAATCATTCCCAGGCCGCGCAGATATCTAAAGAGATGTTACCAGCTTTCGAAGAGATGCAACCTGCGAAAAATATCGGAGTGAAGAAAAAAATTCTCATCGTAGATGACGAAGCGATGATCCTGAATATTCTGAAATCCATGCTCAAAAATCTGGGCTATGATTCTACGGGTGTGAACAGCACTGAAGACGGGCTTGTGCTCTATCAGGAAGCAAAACAGAAAGGGCAGCCTTTTAATGTCATTGTGCTGGATGCGACTATTCCAGGGGGGATCGGTGGTGAGGCCGCATTACGGCGCTTTTTGGAATTCGATCCCGAAGCCTGTGTTATCATCTGCAGCGGCTATACAAACCATAAAGTCATGACGGACTTTGAGAGTATCGGCTTCAAGGGAAGGCTGGAAAAGCCTTTTCAGATTGCAGAGCTGGGGAGTATTTTAAAAACTGTGCTGCCCGCTGCCTAGTCAGGACATCTTTGGCAGATAAAGCGCGAAATCTGATTTTACAAAT
This sequence comes from Chthoniobacterales bacterium, assembly GCA_039918055.1. GTDB lineage: Bacteria > Verrucomicrobiota > Verrucomicrobiia > Chthoniobacterales > JBDTJR01 > JBDTJR01. Next base: position 3,015 of record JBDSIH010000263.1, on the reverse strand, counting down.
AAATCTTCCGGCTTTCCATGAGCGCGAATTTTTCCGTCTTGCAGAATTATAGCCTGATCACAGAGTGCCATGACTTCCTCGCTTGAATGCGTCACGTAGACGATGGGAATTTTGAATTCATCCCGAATAAGCATTATGTAGGGTGTAATACGCTGCTTCAGGGCGTGATCGAGGCTGGATAGCGGCTCATCCAGAAGCAGGATTTCCGGGGCTGCGGCAAGTGCGCGTGCAAATGCCACTCTTTGTTTTTCGCCTCCTGACAGGGTATTTGGCCTACGGGAAAGCAAATGCGTAATTTCCAGTGTAATACACAAATCTTTTATAGAAACAGGCGTATTTTGGGAGAGTGTTTTTCCGTAGGTAATATTTTCGCAGACTGTTTTATGAGGGAAAATGGCATAGTCCTGTGGAACATATCCCACTCGCCGTTTACGTGCGGGAACGAAGGTTTTTGTTGATGCATCCTGTAGCACTTTGCCATCGAGCAAGATTTTTCCATACTCCGGCTTGCGTAAGCCCGCTATGATTTCAAGCAAGGAAGTCTTTCCTGACCCTGTGGCTCCAAAAACAGCCGTTATCTTTCCTTCAATGGTGCAATTCAATTGCAACTCCATCGCGTGGAGGCGTAGCCGGATTTCCTGAAGTTCGAGTTTCATGATTGTTTACAGCGTGAGAACCATTCGCTGGCACCCAGCGCACAGAAGGCAAATACCGCAGCGACCAGGAGCAACATATAGGCATGATTGTCCCGGCCGAGTTGAATGTCATTGTAGATGGAGATGGAAAGAGTGGTGGTCTTGTAGGGAATGTTTCCCGCTACCAGGATCGTGGCGCCGAATTCTCCGAGCGCGCGGGCAAAGGAAAGGACAATACCGGCAAGAACGCCGCGAAACGAAAGGGGGAGGGTAATGGTGAAAAAAATACGAAGATCCGACGCACCCAGCGTGGAGGCGACCTGCTCGAGACGCGGGTTCACCGTTTCAAACGCCGTACGTGCGCCGCGAACCATTAAGGGAAATGCCATTACGCTCATGGCAAGGACTACTGCGCGCCAGGTGAATACAATTTCCGTTCCAAAAGTGCGGTGAATAAAACTTCCCAGTAATCCGTGCTTTCCGAATAGCTCCAAAAGTATAAGGCCTGTTGCTACAGGTGGCATTACGAGTGGAAGTGTAACGAGTGTCTCTGTGAGTGATTTCCCCATCCAGTTTTTGCGGGCTAGCAGCCAGGCTGTCGCTATACCGAAAGGCAGAATAATCAGGGTGGAGCATGCTGCTGTCCAAAGGCTGAAACCGATTGTCCACCAATCGCCTGAGGAAAATGAGGTCATTATTTACGAATAATCAATGTGAGAGGGAGAAAATGTCCATCCGCGAGATAATCATTTTCGAATTATCACAACGTTCGGATTTACCGGAAAGCTAGGCATAACAATGCTTTGAGGCGATTTAATTAGTACAGCCGTAATTTCCTTTAGAGGGGAGAAGGTATAGTCATCATGGACAAAGGGGCTTAATAGGTCTAAGTTCTGCGAGTTTGAAGTCATAATGAGAACCGGCCATGCATTGATCCTCGCAACAAAGCGCTATGCAAAAGATTCAACGATCAAAAGTTGGTGGTATGTCTTATCCAGTGGTCTTCTTTTTGCCCTGGCCCTGGCGGGCACGCTTTGGAACTTTTTCCCGGCAGGTAAGCTCATTTGCAGTGTTCTAAGCGGTCTGATGATGCTTCGGTTTTTTGTGATTTATCATGACCAGCAGCATCACGCTATTTTGTCGCGTTCCAAGGTAGCTGAAGTTCTCATGCGGATTTTCGGTATTCTGGTTTTAAGCCCGAGCAGTATGTGGCGCTCTTCGCACAACCATCATCACAATCACAACTCCAAGTTGCGAGGTTCGCACATCGGCTCTTTCCCGGTGATGACGAAGGAGCAGTATTTAAAATCATCCAAATCGGATCGGTTTACTTACCTGTTCATGCGGCATCCGTTGACCATCCTTTTTAGTTACTTTTTTGTTTTTATTTATGGAATGTGCATTGATCCGTATCTCAATGATCGGAAAAAGCATGTCGACTGCCTGATCGCGGTGTTGGTCCATATCGCCATTGGGGCAACGCTATTTTATTTTCGCGGTTGGGAAGGGCTTATTTTGACGCAAACGCTCCCGCATTTCATCGCGGATGCGATCGGAGCTTATCTATTTTATGCCCAGCATAATTTCCCAACCGTTTCTTTTAATAGTAATGCCGGCTGGACGTATGAAAAAGCCGCAATGGAATCATCAAGCTTTATGAATACCGGGCCGATTATGAGATGGTTTACGGCGAATATAGGCTATCACCATATTCATCATCTGAATGCGCGCATTCCTTTCTACCGCCTGCCTGAAGTGGTGCGTGAAATGCCGGAATTGCAGAATCCCAGAGAGACTTCCCTGCATCCTGGTGAAATTTTTAGATGCCTGCAGTTGAAGGTTTGGGATGTCGAATTGCAGCGCATGACCGGCCTTCCACAAAAAGCGTAATCTGCTGGCGTAACGGCAATCCGCCGTCAATAATCGCCTGGCAGTTTTTAATTTATAACTATGTCTTTTACCGCCGCCCAGATAGCCGAAAAAGTCCAAGGAGAAGTGCTTGGTGATGGATCAACAATTTTAACCGGTTTTTCCGCTGCGGATACAGCCCGTGAAGGGGATCTCACTTTTGCCGAAAAGGAAGCATACTTTTCAGCAGCTGATCAAAGCGCTGCTTCTGCAATTCTTGTATCCGGGGATTTCGCTTCAACTGGCAAGGTTTTGATTCGTGTGGCGAATGCGCGAATTGCAGTCGCTAGGTTATTGCCACTTTTCTTTCCAGTCGATCAACAGGAGCCTGGCATCCATCCGAGTGCGGTGATTGCATCCTCTGCAAAAGTCGATCCCAGCGTCCATATTGGACCCAATTGTATCGTAGGAGACGACGTGACTATAGCAGCGCGGTCTGTACTGATGGGTGGCAATAATATTGGGAAAGGGA